>DATIEH010000234.1:0-11156 GCA_035455905.1 Binatia bacterium
GTTTTGGGCTTTGACTTGAACTCAAACCGCAATCTGTTCTACTTATGCCAGGGGCTAATACAGATCTTCGGAGGAAAAATGTCAACGACCCATGAACGTTTTAGTGGCTTATTTATTCCGCATGTGACGCCGTTCAACGAAGACGGCTCTGTAGACCTGGAGAGCCTCACCCGTTTGACCCGACATTTCGTTTCGATTCGAAGCGTTGCCGGCTTGGTTTCCTGCGCCCGAATCGGTGAGAGTCCGGTGCTCAGCCTGGACGAAAAACGCCGTGTCTATGAGATCTCAGGAAAAGCCGTGCACGACGCCGGCAAAGTGCATATTGCCGCGATCGCGCCGCAATCCACCGATGAAGCCGTGGCCCTGATGCGCGATCTCGAAAACCTGCCGGTCGACGCCGTGATGATTTTCCCGCCGCTGCTTTTTGCCTGGGGCAAAGTCGATCCCAACCTTAAGGTACGCTTCTTCGAAGATCTGGCATGCGAAACCACATTACCCGTGGTTCTGTTCCAAATTCCGGTGAAAAGCTACTACTACGACCCCGAGACGATCTGCCGAATCGCCCGGTTCGAAAACGTCATGGCATTCAAGGAAGCATCCTTCGATATCGATTTGTTCACCCAAACAGTGAGCGCACTCAAGCGTGATCACGCCGCCATGCGCGTTCTGACCGGTAATGACCGCTTTGTCGCCGAAAGCTACAAACTTGGCGCCAACGGCGCGCTCATCGGTGTTGCCAATGTCGCGACGGAGAAATGGGGAGCGATGGACCTTGCCGGGCGCGCCGGTAAATTCGACGAAGCGGCTGCCCTTCAAAACGAGCTCGCATCCGTAAAAGAGTTGGTTTTCAGCGAACCGATTGTCGAGGCGGTGGCGCGCATCAAAATCGTTCTTCAGCACGAGGGCTTGATCAAAACCGCCAAAGTTCGGCGCCCGCAGCTCGGCATCTCCGAAGCCGAGCAAAAACAGCTTCTGGACAGCTATGCTGCGTTGAAGCGAAATGAATTCCGCGCCGACACGGCAGAATTAGAGACCAAGCGCCGTCAAGCGGTAGGCTAAGTACTGATCACCGGAAGAACGCGAAGATCACGAAGAAGATAAGTCTTCGTTCTTCGTAGGCGTCGTGGTGAATCTTCTGTTTAATTCAATTCACCGCTAATCCGCCCCGGGATGACCAAAGCGAACAAACCCATCGTCACGGCGAGCAAAATCATCGCGCTGAGCGCCAATGACCAGTGGATTCCGATCAAGCCGCCGACCACCCCGACGGTTAAGCCACTGAATGCACGCAAGCCGTTGTTGGACATATTGAACAGACCTATTAAACGGCCGCGCAATTGAGGCGGCGCCTGCAACTGTACCAGGGTTTGTGCCATGGATAGAAAAGTTAAATTCAGAAACCCGGCGCAGAAGAGCAGGATGACGGCGACCAGATAATGGGTCGAAGCCGCGAACCCCGCAATCGATATACACCAGAGAATCGAGCAAATCGCGGCAATCCTGGCATTCGGCCGGAGCATGCCGGTGCCTTCCAGCAACAATCCGCCGACCGCGGCGCCGCCCGCGTTTGCGCCAAGCAAAATACTGTAAGCCCAGTCCTGCTTCTCATGACCGAAGTCATGCGCAAATCCCGGCATCTGGGCCTGAAAGGCATTGCCGACGAGCAAAGACGTGGCGCCGCCGAGCAGGATCATCGAAAGAATTGTCGGATTTGCCGCCGTCTCGCGCATCAGTTGCAACGCGCCGCCAATGCTGAAACGCGCCGGCTGACTGCCGGCGTCGCGGCCGTGACCGGTGTAAGGCAAAATATACATGAAGATGATCATCGGCACATACATAAACACATTGATAAAAAGCCCCGTGGGCGGACTGAACAGCAGCATGGTCGCTCCACCCACGGCCGGCCCGAACAGCACCGCGATATTTCGGCCGGTCGAATTCAATCTGACCGCGCTCTGTAAATATTCGCGTCCGACAATGTCATGGATGATCAATTGACTTCCCGGACTGCCCAACACGCCCGCCATTCCGTGCATCACCAACAGCACACAGGCGTGCCACACTTGAATGGTATCGGTCAGAAACAAAATGCCCCACAAAAGCGACACGCTGGCGTATATGACTTGCGCCGCTTGAATCACCCGTCGGCAATCGTGGCGGTCGGCGAGCGCGCCGAAGTAAACCGCAAAAAACAAAAAAGGCGTCCAGTGACTGATCACCGCAAAACCAGCGAGCACCGGCGAATGAAATTTTTGGTAGAGTAGCCAATAACTGATCACATGCTCGATGTTGTCGCCCATCTGCGACAACATGATGACAAAGAAATAGCGCCGATAATCGCGATGATGCAGCGCGGCAAAAGCAATCTTGCGCGCCGGGATTGCAGCGGCAATATTCGTAGTCGATGCCGAATTGAGCGCCATGGGCTCTAATTAAATTCTTCGGGTCGTTGCGCTGGTAGAGCGAAAGCAAACAAGCCCAACGTGACGGTCAACAGCGCCATCGCGCTCGCCGCCAATGACCAGTGCACCCCGATCAACCCGCCCAAAACCCCCACCGTCAAACCACTGAAGGCTTTCAGGCCCATGCTCGCCATCGCAAACAAGCCGATCAGACGGCCGCGCAATTGAGGCGGCGAGCGTAGCTGCACGATGGTCTGCCCCATCGAGGAAAATGTCAGGTTCAAAACGCCGGCTACGAAAAGTAGTGCGAGCGAAAGGTAATAATTCTGCGACAGCGCGAAGCTCGTGATCACGACGCACCATAGAATCGCGCTGATCATCGCAGTCTGCACACGCGGCGGCAGCCAGCCCCGGCCCTCGAGCAGGAAACCGCCGATCACCGCGCCGGCAGCATTGGCGCCGAGCAAAGCGCTGTAAGCGAAATCTGCCTTTTGCGTGCCGAGATCGTGGGCAAATTCTGGCATGGTCGCTTGAAATGCAGTGCCGACAAAGAACGACACGCAACCGGCGAGCACAACCATCGTCATAATCGGCCGGTTACCCGAAACTTCCCGGACCACTTCGAAGGCGTCGCGCCAGCCAAGCGCACGTCGCGCTGGAGCCGCACCTTCGCGGCTATGCCCGGTGTACGGCACCGTTAGCAACCAAATTGTCAATGGCAGATAGATTAGCGTGTTTACGATTAGCCCCATGGAGGGGCTCAATAACAGCATCAAGCCGCCGCCAACCGCAGGTCCAAAAAGAACTCCCAATTGCCGGCTCGTCGAATTAAGCCGCACGGCGCTTTGCAGTTGATCCGTGCCGACAATATCGTGAATCAATAACTGGCTTCCCGGACCCCAGAGCACCCCCGCCATCCCATGGATCACCAGTAGGATACAGGCATGCCACACTTGAATTGTGTCGGTAAAGAATAGCGCCGCCCACGCTGCAGAGACTCCCATGTACATGATTTGCGCAAGTTGAATCACTTTCCGGCAGTCGAAACGATCGGCGAGCGCGCCGAAATATACTGCGAAAAGCAAAAACGGTGTCCAGTGGCTGAGCACCGCGAATCCGGCCAGTACCGGCGATTTGAATTTTTCGTAGAGCAGCCAGTAACTGATCACGTGCTCGATATTGTCCGCCATCATGGCGAGCATGGTGGCAAAAAAATAAGCGCGAAAGTCTTTGTGATGCAGCGCGGCGAAGGCGATCTTCTTGGGATTTGTGGTGGAGGCAGTATGGCTCGAAATCAATATTCGCTCCAAAATTTTTGTGATTAATCGCCGACAGTAACCAATCCCCGCGAGCTACGCAAATGTGATTGGCGGTCTAGGGATCAGCTAAGCTCTTCGGCCCGCTGCCTGTGCGAAGCGAAGGTCAACAAGGCCATGGTCACGGCCAGCAAAATCATCGAGCTCAACGCAAGCGACCAATGAATGCCGATCAGCCCGCCGACGACACCGACCGTGAAACCGCTGAACGCGCGCAATCCATACGCCGACATCGAAAAAAGACCGATGAGCCGACCGCGCAACGACAGCGGGGCCTCCAATTGCACGATCGTCTGAGCGATCGAATAGAACGAAAGATTTAGCGCGCCGGCGACGAACAAAAGGCACAACGACAGCGGATAGCTTTTTGAAAACGCAAAAGCGGTCATCGTCAAACACCAAAGTATCGCGCACGCGATTGCCGACTTAGCCGAAGGGGGCAACCAACCCTTGCCGTCCAGCACAAAGCCGCCGAAGACGGAACCGGCGGCATTGGCAGCGAGGAGAGCGCTATAAGCGAAGTCCGCTTTGTCGGTGCCGAGGTCGTGAGCGAACTCGGGCATATTGGCTTGGAATGCATTACCGACAAACAGCGATGCTGCGCCGCCGAGCACGATCATCGTGACGATCGGACGATTGTCCGCGATTTCCCGCATGATATCGAAAGCATCGCGCCAATGGAGCGCGCGGCGGGGCACCGCGCCTTCGCGTGTATGACCGGTGTAAGGAACGATCGCGAGCCAGATCGTGAACGGCAGATAGATCAAAGCGTTCACCACCAGCCCTGCGGATGGTCCGAGCCAAAGCAATAGGCCTCCTCCAACCGCGGGCCCAAAGAGTATGCCCAATTGTCTGCTCGTCGCGTTCAAGCGCACCGCGCTCGGCAAATCCTCCGGACCGACGATGTCGTGAATGATCAGCTGTTCGGCAGGCGTCCAGAACACCCCGGCAACGCCGTGGATCACTAGCAAAACGCAGGCATGCCACACTTCGATGGTGCCTGTGAAAAAGAAAAACGCCCAGGCGGCGGAGACGAACATGTACATCACCTGAGCGATCTGGATCAGTCGTCGGCAGTCGTGCCGGTCAGCCAAGCCGCCGAAATAGACAGACAAAAACAGAAACGGCGTCCAGTGGCTGATCACCGCGAAACCGGCGAGCACCGGTGATTGAAATTTTTGGAAGAGAACCCAATAGCTGATCACGTGCTCGATATTGTCCGCCATCATCGCCAACATCGTGGAAAAGAAAAAACCACGGAAGTGGCGGTGTTGCAGAGCAGCGAAGGCGACTTTCTGAGTGGTGATCGGTGAATTTTGACTGCGTGTCGGGTTGAGGGTCGGAGGCAAACAACTCTCCTGTTGAATGATCTATGGTTGAGATAACGAATCTTCCTCGCCGATGCAATCGATCGATAAAATTACCAGACGAAAGAGTTCAAAAAAATATCCACTCTGGTATAATTCAGCCATCGCACGATAAACGTCCGAGGAAACATCTGATCTGCCGCCGCAGAACGAATGGCATTTCGCGGCGCATTCCAATGACAAATTGGCTGCGCGACATCGGGAATTTTGGAATTTGAGGTATCGGACTCCAAGATCTCGCGGTCTCGGTGTGTAACGACGAATGGAGAATAGCCGCAAACAATGTCTAAACCGATGCTGAAAAATGGCGCCGCTGACGCCGGCGAAACTAAACTGACCGTCTCCGCCGCCGAAATGGGAGCGCGCCAGCGCGAAATTTCCGTTTCCGAGTTTTTTACCAAGAACCGCCATTTGCTCGGTTTCGACAACCCGCGCAAGGCGCTCCTGACGTGCGTCAAGGAGGCGGTGGATAACGCGCTCGATGCCTGCGAAGAAGCGGGCATTCTGCCGGAGGTCGTGGTCAAATTGGAAGTTGCGTCGAACGGTGACGCTGCGCCGCCACCCAGTCAAGCCAACCGATTTCGTGTGACGGTGATCGATTATGGTCCGGGCATCGTGCGCCAGCAGATCCCGAGAATTTTCGCCAAGCTTTTATACGGGTCGAAGTTTCATCGGCTGCGGATGAGCCGCGGCCAGCAGGGCATCGGCATCTCGGCGGCCGGCATGTACGCGCAATTGACCACCGGTAAACCCGTGCAGATCATTTCGCGCACCGGCGCGCGAACGCCGGCACACTACTTCGAAGTGCAAATCGACACGAAGAAAAACGAGCCGCGGATTTTCGAGCAAAAGCAGATCGAATGGGAAAATCACCGAGGCACCCAGGTTACCCTGGAGATTGAAGGTCGCTATCAAAAGGGCCGAGCGTCGGTGGATGAATACCTCGAGCAAACCGCCATTGCCAATCCGCACGTGAAGCTCGTCTACCATACGCCCGAAGGCGAGGTTAAAGAATATCCCCGGACGATAGAAGAACTGCCGCCCCAACCGCGCGAGATCAAGCCGCACCCCTACGGCATCGAGTTCGGAATACTGTTGCGCATGCTGCACGACACCAAAAGCCAATCAGTGGCAGGTTTCCTGTCGAGCGATTTCAGCCGAGTTTCACCGAATGTCGCGCAGGAGATCTGCAAGGCCGCAAAACTCTCGCGCGATACCCGCCCGCGAAATGTGCACGGCGCTCCGGCCGAAGCGCTCTACAAGGCGATTCAATCGACAAAAATCATGGCGCCCCCGACCAATTGCATCTCGCCCATCGGTGAGCGCGCAATTCTCCACGGCCTGTACAAGCAAATTAAGGGAGATTTTTACACTGCGGTCACCCGACCGCCGGCGGTTTACCGTGGCAATCCATTCGTCATCGAAGCTGGGCTGGCCTTCGGCAAAGGACCCGAGCAGACACCAGATAAAGGCGAACCGCAGACGCCGCTCGCCGAAGGGGAAGCGCAGGACGACGACAATGAGCTGGCGCGCGTGATCCGCTACGCCAATCGCGTGCCGCTTCTCTATCAACAGTCGGCCTGCGCAACGTTCAAAGCGGTGCTCGAGACCAGTTGGCGCAATTACGGCATTGCTCAATCCAGAGGCGCGCTACCCGCTGGCCCTATGGTGATTTTTGTTCACATGGCGTCGGTTTGGGTGCCATTCACGAGCGAATCCAAGGAAGCGATCGCGGATTATGACGAGATTCGCAAAGAAATCAGGCTCGCCCTGCAAGAGTGTGGACGACGCCTCGGTGTCTTTGTTCGACGCCGTGAGCACGCGAAAAGCGAGTTCCGCCGGCGCAACATATTCGAGCTCTATATCGAGGAAGTCGTCGAAGCTTGCAACCGCTTGAAAGGCGGTAAGCTGCCCAAAGAAAAACTGAAGGAACAGTTGCAGAAAATCGCTCTGAAGCGCACCGGCGGCCCAAAAACCGACGAGCTGCTGGGGAAAAAGACCGGCCCCGAAGGACTTCCCGATTCTATCATCGTTACGCCTGAGGGTGTCGAAGGCGATGCTCCGGCTTTGCCGGATGAAAGAACCGTCGCGCCCGCAGAAGAATCTTTCGAGGAGGAGGCGGAGCTCGCGTTGCCAACCTTGGCCAAAGAACAAGCCAAGCAAGCGAGGAAGGGAAAACCAGTAAAGACCAAACAGAAACAAGAAGCGAAGGCCGGCCGCGAAAAACAAACCGTTCTCCCGTTTGCCGAAAAAACCGAGACAGGCAAAGGCCGAAAGCTGAAGACAGGAAAGAAAGATGGCAAGAAAAACCGCAAATAAGAATGGTGCAGTGGAGAAAAAACTCGTCGGCGTCGCTGATGTGGTCATCAGCGCAGCACAGCGCAGCCAAGATCCAACCCTTTCCATTCCGGTGCGAAGCCTCGCCAATATCACCTTCGATGAAAAGCGCGGGCTCATCGAAATGGGCAGGCGAAAGCAGGCGCGCTCGTTTTTCAATGTCGGAATGGCAAAGAAATTTATGCAGACCGTGCTCGTCGCCGATGCGCTCGCCGAGCTGCAGCGCGCCAATTTGACCACCTCGCTGCGCGAGATTTATTACCGCACTAAACACACCATCCAAAACTCGCACGAGAATACTTTCGATGGGCAGAACGAGTCGGACCCGCTGATCGAAGATCTCGAAGTCACGCTGGAGGCGCTCCGCGAAGAGCTGCACGTCCGGGCCGAGAACTCCGGCACGGTGGTGGGCCCGCTCGTTTTGACCGATGACGGCGATCGGGTTGATTGCACCCGACTGGGCAAAGGCGGCTACTCGGTGCCGTCGATCGTCGAGCCGGAGTATATCCAGATCAGCAAGTGCACCGCGGATTTCGTGCTGCTCGTCGAGAAAGGCACTCAATGGAACCGCCTTTCCGAAGATAAGTTCTGGCGCAGGTACAACTGTATTCTGCTGACGGGCAACGGCCAGCCGCCTCGTGGAGTGAGACGGTTGGCTCGACGCCTGCACGACGAATACAAGCTGCCGGTCTACGTCCTGGTCGACAACGATCCCTGGGGCTACTACATCTACTCGGTCGTAAAGCAGGGTTCGATCAACCTGGCTTTCGAGAGCCAGCGCATGGCGATTCCGAAAGCGAAATTCATCGGCTTCTCGAGCGCCGATCCCGATCGTTACGGACTACCACGCAACGTCGGCATCAAGCTCAACGATAAAGATGTCAACCGCGCCAAAGAGCTGATGAAGTACAAATGGTTTCAGAAAAAAGAGTGGCAGAATGAAATCAAAGGCATGCTCTCCGTCGGTCTTAAGTATGAGCTTGACGCGCTGGCCAACAAAGACTTTCAGTATCTGACCAAGAATTACTTGCCGAAAAAACTCAAGGACCAGGACTGGCTCGACTAACGAAGCGCAGCAGTTGCTTGACGAATTCGACCGGCCTCTGTTAGCTTCTCGCTGGATCCAGAGCGCATAAGTGTCGAAACCAGCAGTTATCCTTCCTGAAGTTGACGCGAGCTCCGCCGCGTCTCCGGACAGTCTCGAAGAAAAATTCGCCCATTTTCTTCTCCTGCACTCGCCTCTGGGAGCTCTGGTGCGTTGGGTGGCGGGTATCAAGGTATCGGTTCATGGAAAACTGCTCGCCGGCTATCTGCTCGTGACTTTATTGGTGATCGGCATGGGCGCCATGAGTCTTCAGACGATCTCGAAGATGTCGACTCAGAGCCAGCTGTTGGATGAAGCTCACGAACGGGTGCATTGGTCCCAGGACATCCAGCACGCTCTCGCTATGCAGATGAACTTCACCGCCATGGCTTTGCTCTTACGGAGCGAGACGACGGTCGAAAATATTCTTCGCGAGAACAACCGCTTCAACAATACGCTCGCTCGCCTGGAGAAGGCCGCCCAACCCGAAGAGGTAGAGCTGATCCAGCGCATCCGCGCTGCACAGGGAGATGCGATAACTACCGTAGCGGATATCGCAAACCTGATTCGAGACGGTAAAATCGCCGATGCCATGCGGCTGCAGCAGGAGAAGCAGTATCCGCTCTACCGGCGCATCGAAGAGTTCGTCACTCAATTGGTACTGCGCGAGAGCAACAAAATGGACCAGCTCCGCGCCAGTGTTGCGGCCGCCAACCGAAGCACGCTGATTCTCATGGCGATCAGCGCCGTGGCTTTGATGCTCGTAGCGTTATTATTGGGGTTCGTCATCTCGTGGTCCTTCATTCTGCCGGTTCAGAAGGCCCATGGCTTCGTCAGCGAGGTGGCGAAAGGAAACTTCACGGCCACGATTAACGTCCCCAACCGCGATGAGTTCGGCGCCCTCGCGGCGCATATGAACCATATGAGCCAGGAGCTGCAGCGTCTTTACGAGGTCCAGCATCGGGCGTCGCAGGAACTCCAGAGGCTGAACGAGCGGCTGCAGCAAGCGAGCAAGGCCAAATCGAATTTTCTGGCCAATATGTCGCACGAGCTGCGCACGCCCATGAATGCGATCCTTGGCTTTGTCGAGATGATGCTCGATGAGATTTACGGCGAGGTTCCGCCGCAGTTGCGTGAGCCGCTAACCGACGTCCAGACCAACGGCAAGCATCTGCTGCGGCTCATCAACGACGTGCTCGATCTTTCAAAAATCGAGGCGGGCCGGATGGAGCTGGTTTTGGCGGAATATTCCGTCCAGGACGTTGTCGAAATCATTCGCACCTCCCTGCAATCGCTCGCTTTGGAAAAAGGTCTGGAATTCGTCGCCGCCGTGGACGATGATATTCCGCTGGCGTTCGGCGACGGCAAGCGAATCACCCAATGTCTGATGAACCTGGTGGGCAACGCGCTGAAATTCAGCAAGCATGGCCGGGTGGCGCTGGCGGTCGAGCAGCAAGGAAAAACGCTGCTCTATCGGGTCTCGGATACCGGCATCGGTATCCCGAAGGACGAGCTCGAAAACATTTTCGGGGAATTCCAACAGGTGGATACCGCCATTACCCGCGAGTTCAGCGGCACCGGGCTCGGGCTCAACATCACTAAAAAATTCGTTGAAATGCACGGTGGCCGGATCTGGGTTGAAAGTGAGCTGGGCGTAGGATCGACTTTTTTCTTTACTGTCCCTTTGCGGGTGGAGACTAGCGAGGTCACATGAGCGGCAAGACCGTTCTGTATGTAGAAGACAATGAGTTCAACCTGAAAATGGTTCGGCAGCTTCTGGCGCGCACGGCCTACCGTCTGATCGAAGCGACGGATGGCGAGCTCGGTGTGGCAACAGCGCTTAGGGAAATTCCTGACCTGATCTTGATGGACATCCAACTGCCCAAACTATCCGGTCTCGACGCAACGCGCCGGCTTCGCGCCGATCCCAAAACCGCCGCTATTCCAATCATCGTGATCACCTCGTTTGCGCTGAGCGGCGACGATCAGAAAGCCAAGGATGCCGGCGCAACGGCCTATATGGCAAAACCCTATAGTCCGCGCGAGCTCTTACAGATGATCCGCAAGCTGCTTCCCGAGCAATAAGCGATCGAGTTGGTCCATCGTGAGCAAATCTCCTCGTATCCTGGCAGTCGATGACAACAAGCAAAATCTCTCACTGCTCGAGCGCGCGCTCAGCGCGGCCGGTTACGAAGTGCTTACGGCGGAGGACGGCCCGAAGGCGCTCGCGCTCATCCGCAGCTCGGCCGCGGATCTCGTCCTGCTCGATGTCATGATGCCGGGCATGTCCGGATACGAAGTCTGTCAGCAGATCCGCGCGCACGAAGCGACGTGCCTGCTTCCTGTTGTCATGCTCACGGCGCTCACCGACGTCGCCGATAGGATTCGCGGCATCGAATCAGGGGCCGATGATTTTCTGAGTAAACCTGTCAACCGCGAAGAGCTGTTAACGCGGGTGAAATCGCTTCTCAGAATCAAGTCGCTGCACGACGAGATCGAGACAAAAAATCATCTGCCGGATCGAGTTCCTCAGCAAGCGGCGTAAATCCGCGGAGATCGCCGAAAAGAACTGTGACCTCGCGCTTGTCACCGCCCAATCGGAGGTGACGCGCGGGATCGGCGACGATTTCGGCAGCGATCTCGGCGGAGA
>DATIEH010000235.1:0-5368 GCA_035455905.1 Binatia bacterium
AGACCGGATGCATCACTATCCGCGCCAGCTCTCCGGCGGGCAGGAGCAGAGGGTCGCGATTGCCCGAGCGATCGCGACCGATCCGGCAATCCTGGTGGCGGACGAGCCCACCGGTGACCTCGATAAAAATTCCGCCGAAGAAGTGCTCGGCCTGATGGATCGCCTCAATCGCGAGCTCAATAAAACCATCCTGATGGTTACGCACGATCCGCGCGCGGCCGAGCGCGCGCGGTCGGTACGGCATTTGGAAAAAGGGGAACTTGCTTAGAAAGGTTTCGGGTTTATGCTTCGATCACGCTTGTGCGGCCAACTTTTTTTCCGCTCACTCTGAGCCAGTTGGAAGGGTGAACCACGAACAGCCTGTCTCGCGATGATGGAACTATTCCGATTACTTTTGCGCAATGCGCTGCGTCACAAAATGAGAACCGTCCTGACGGTCATTGGCGTGGGTGTCGCGGTGATGGCTTTTGCTTTGCTGCAAACTGTGGTTACCGCGTGGCATGCTGGGGTTGAAGCTTCCGCCGCTAATCGATTGATCACCCGACACGCCGTGTCGTTTGTATTTCCATTGCCGCTCAGTTACCGCGATCGCATCGCACAGATTGCCGGCGTGAACAAAGTGACCTATGCGGTCTGGTTTTCCGGAGTTTACATCGACAAGAATCAGTTCTTCGCCCGGTTGGCAGTAGATTCGGATACTTTCTTCGACGTCTATCCGGAATTCGTTATCGACCAGGAGCAGTTCGAAGCATTTAAACGCGAGCGCAACGCTTGCATTATTGGCGTTGATATTGCCAATCGTTACCACCTGAAGATTGGCGACATCATGCCCATCGAGGGCGACGTCTATCCGGGTCAATGGGAATTCGTGGTGCGCGGCATCTACTATCCGCGCGACCAGACCACCGATCCTTCATCGATGATGTTCCACTATCGGTACGTCGATGAGCGTGTACGACAGGAGTTTCCCGACAGAGCAGGGCAGGTCGGCTGGTATATCGTTCGGATCGACGATCCCGCCAACTCCGCGCAGATCTCCCAGGACATCGATAACCTCTTCGCGAACTCGCGAGCAGAGACCAAGACCGAGACTGAGCGCGCCTTCCAGCAAAGCTTTTTGTCCGCGGCGAGCGCGGTGATCACGGCGATGAACATCATGTCGTTTGTAATTATCGGTATCATTCTGTTGGTTCTCGGCAATACTATGGTCATGTCGGCACGAGAACGGACTCACGAATTCGCCGTATTAAAAGCCTTGGGATTTTCCGGGGGGCAATTATTTTTGCTGCTGGGCGGAGAATCCATGATTCTGTCGATCGCGGGCAGCGCACTCGGTTTGGCGCTGACCTTGCCGGCGGTCGCGGGATTCCAGAGCGCACTGCCGAAGGGTTGGTTTCCGGTTTTTTACATCAAGCCAGAAACTATTCTAATTGGCTGCATCGCGGGGTTTGCCGTGGGATTGCTGGCTTCGTTGATACCGTTGCGGCGAGTGTTGACCACACGCATCGTCGAAGGGCTGCGCTATGTGGGATAAGAATAGTTCACGCTGAGACGCGGAGTACACTGAAACGTTGTCGGTACCTCTGTGGTGTCTGATTTAGGGTCGAAACAAGGCCGAATCTGATCCATGATGCAGATTCCGCTCAAATACATTTTGCGCAGTTCGGTGTCCCGGCGATTGACGACCGTGATCACGATCCTGGGCGTGGCCCTGGTGGTATTCGTGTTTTCCGCGGTGCTGATGATGGCCAATGGCGTGCAAAAAACCCTGCGCTCGACAGGCTCTGACGATAATTTGATCGTCGTCCGGAAAGCAGCGCTGAGCGAGATCATGAGTATCATCGACCGCGAAGCGGCTGGAATTATGGTGAATCTGCCGCAGGTGATGCGCTTTCCCGATGGCACTCCGATGAGCTCCAAAGAAGTGGTGGTGATCATCAACCTCAACAAGCTCGGCTCGGCCGGGATCAGCAATGTGACGGTTCGTGGCGTAGAAGAAGCCGCCTTTCAGCTACGACCGCAAGTGCGCATCGTCGAGGGGCGGACATTTCGCTGGGGCAGCCGCGAAGTGATCGCTGGCGCCGGCATTACTCATCGGTTCGCGGGGGCGCAAATCGGCGAAAAGGTGAAATTCGGCGGCGATTTTTGGACGGTGGTGGGAATTTTCGACTCGGAAGGGAGCGGATTCGATTCCGAACTCTGGGGTGATCTGGATCAAATTGCCGATGCTTTCAAGCGCTCGTCGTTATCGACGGTCACTCTGAGGCTAAAAAACCCGGATGATTTTTCCGAAGTGGCTTCGGCCTTCGAGAGCGATAACCGACTGCAGTATTTCGTGCCCAAGCGCGAGAAAAGATTCTTCGAAGAGCAGTCGGAAATGATGGCGAAATTCATTCGGATTCTAGGAATTTTTATCACAGTGATTTTCAGCACGGGGGCGACGATCGGCGCGATGATTACGATGTACGGCGCGGTGGCTAATCGGACGGTGGAAATCGGTACCCTGCGAGCGCTCGGGTTTTTTCGTCGGAGCATCCTTCTGGCATTTTTGATCGAGTCGCTGGTGCTTTCGCTCGGTGGCGGTCTGTTAGGGCTTGGGATCGCCTCACTGCTCCAATTTTTTACGATTTCCACACTGAATTTCGGATCCTTCTCAGAGTTGGCGTTTTCGTTCGCGATTTCTCCTGGAATCGTGGCAATCTCACTGGGTTTTTCGCTGTTGATGGGATTGATCGGCGGCTTCTTGCCCGCCATCGGCGCAGCGCGCCTGAACATCGTTCAGGCACTCAGAGCGGTCTAGCCACTGAACTAGGGGAGCCTACGGATAAATATTTCGCTATTGCTATAACTGTCCACAGAAGTACCCCGGACCGTGGTGCCTTTCTGAAACAGTTGTCACTCATGTCAAATTTGTCGGGTGGCAGGTAAAATTGTTGGGAGGGTTTTCGCTCAAGCTTCCGTTGATCGGCGGAAGACGTTTTCTCGGAAAATTATAGTAGCGAGCAAAGTCCCGAAGTTCTTTAATGTTTCGATCGAGTCTCTGCCCGCTATTCCGCCGAGAGTTTCGCAAGCTGCGTGGCACGCCATCTGCACGGATAAACAACAAAGATTAAAAGAGGAGAAAAGGAATGAGCCGCGGATGGTCTGGTTACTTGGTTCGGGCACTTAATGAGTTTGCTTCACTGACTGCTCAATGCGGCTCGACGAACATGTCTCGTCCGCTACCGGTTAAAACCAAAAGCTCAACTCAATCACGCGTCCAGCGCAGGACAAAAAGATCGTGCGGCACGGCGCGCCGACGCCGACCACGATAAATCCCCAAACTGTTAACGCGATTTCGGCACTTCTCGGATCATCCAGGATTTCTGGCCATTCTTTCAATTAGCACCGCGTCATCCGCATTAGCCGCAAAGCGACTCTTTAAAACTGTCCCCGCCGTTGTCATCATCCTAGTTATGGCACGTGCGAGATCGGAAAGTGACCTCAGTCTATTCGAGCTGCCGGTAAATGTTCCTGAGGGATTTAGTTACAAGCGAAACTTTGTTTCAGAACCGGAAGAACAGGAGCTGATCAAGGAGATACAGGAATTGTCTCTTGTGGCTTTCAAGTACTACCAATTCACCGGGAAGAGACGAACAGCCAGTTTTGGTTGGCAGTACGAGTTTGGAAGACATGAAGTCACCAGAGCTGCTGAAATACCGGCGTTCCTTTTGCCGCTCCGTGAACGCGCGGGAAAACTGTTTGAGATCGATGCCGATAGTCTGGCGCAGGCCTCAATCGTCGAATATCCCGTTGGCGCGCCGATCGGCTGGCACCGGGACATCCCGCAGTTTGGGATCATCATCGGTGTATCCCTTGGTGCCGCGTGCCGGATGAGACTTCGTGAATACCGCCGTCGCGGACCCAAGGCGTCGCGCCGCGCCGACGGGGTGTCGATTGAACTACAACCGCGCTCAATTTACTTAATGAGCGGGCCTTCCCGGCAACTCTGGCAACATTCGATTCCGCCAGTCAAAGAGCTTCGGTATTCAATAGTGATGCGAACTTTGCGGTCTTGAAACTAAACTGCGACTAGGCGCGAGACGAGTCCGATGCCACGGACTTTTTGACGAGCCGGTTTTGGTCGGCACTCGGCCGTACGCAAAAGATCAGTAAACAACTTAGCGCCTGCCGTATCGATCAGACGGCCGGTCGTCTCCACGTGGTTCCGTTGTCCCATTCGATCCGGTTCCCACGTACTCGGCCGCGGAGGTCGTGCCAATCGCGCGCGCGAACATCCCCATTGCGATCCACATCCAATCTCGTCGTATCGCCGTTTTCGTTTCGCGCTTCTAGCCCGCGCTTATCGGCATCTATTTCGGCCACCTTATTTGTGTCCCCATCCAAATACCACCGTCCCTGCAAGCGGCTGCGATCATGTCTTTCGTCGTCCCTTGTGAATGCGTTTTTCGGCAGCGCGAATAGGCCGCCGAGAAGAATCATAACAAACAATGCAAAAGCTTGTTTCTTCATATTTAATTTCCCTCCGGATTTCTTGGGTCAGCAAAGCCGATGCCACCCGGGAAAGATATTGGTGGGCGGGATAAGCGTTGAAGAAAGCGATCACGGGAAAAGAAATCCGCGTCGGAAAAAAGCCTACGGCATACGTCATTCTCTGCTAGGATAGACCTACCATCTTGGGGGCATCTCCACTCGGTAAGAATCTGAGCGCGCCAACGACTGCTGCGAGCGGCTATTGCCGCTCAGGATTATTCGTCATCGGCGATCGGCGAGTTTTCGTAATTCGCGAGCAGGTCGGCCGGGTCGCGATAAATTGCGCTGCAGCCGGCTTCGCGCAAATCGTTTTCATGCCATCCGCCGGATAACATTCCAATGGTTTGTAACTGCGCTTTGTGGGCGGCCTGAGCGTCATAGGGCGTGTCGCCGACCACGATTACATGGCCGCGAGGGACATCGCCAAGTTCCTCGAGGGCGGCGTCGAAAATGTCAGGATGAGGTTTGGATTTTTCCGCGCTGTCGCTTGAGGTTTCAGCATGGATCAGATCATCGATCTGCGCGATTGCTTTATAAGTCTTGAGTTCGTCACCTTTTGCCGAAGACGCCAGAGCGATGCGTTTTCCGCCCTGTCGGATGCGCTGAAACAGTTCCCGGACCTTCGGGAAGGCTTTTACCTTCGGTAGATAATCTCTTTTATAAAGATCCCCACGATACTCATCCAGTGCTTTGCCGAACTGCGCCAATTCGGCCGAAGACAGAAACACCGGCAGCAACTGGTCTGCCCCTTTGCCGATCTGAGAGCGCACGGCGTCGAACCCGACATCCGACCGTGCGCAACATCTATACCAGACGACTTGCATAGCTGATGAAA
>DATIEH010000236.1:0-14025 GCA_035455905.1 Binatia bacterium
CCCCGCTCCAAACCGAGATCGATCTCGCGGGCCGACCCGTAGCCGGTGACGTGTTTCACTTTGAAATCCAAAATTTCCCCAACCAGGCTGCTAAAGACGAAACTGATGCTTCCCGTTCCACCCTCGCCGAAACGCGCCGGAGTCTTTGCCGAACGCATAGCATCGATGCTCGAATAAGGCGTGTCCTTACGGCAGACGATCATCATCGGCGCGCGGTTGAAACTGCCGACCCAATTGAGCCGGCGGAAATCTAGTTTTACTTCCGGCCGGCCGACCATCTGTTCCAGATAATTCGCCCGACTGACGGCGAGCAGGGTGAGGCCGTCCGGCTTGGCGATATTGGACAGATAGTTCGCTGCGACAATGCCTCCGGCTCCCGGCATATTTTGCGCAATCAAAGTCGGCTGGCCGGGGAGATACTTGCCGAGATGGCGCATCACCAGCCGTCCAGCGACATCGGTTGCTCCACCGGGTGATGTGGAAATCAACATCGTGATATTTTTTCCGGCGTAATAGGGCTCGGCCTCGACGGCTTGCGCCCAATTGCTCGAGCACAGCATCGCAACCATCGCACCGAGTAGAATTCGCCGGCCACGCAAGTGATGCTTGCGAGTTTCGGATCTCGGTCGAATTATCATGGCTGAAAAACTCACGAATCTGATAAATATCTCGGAGACGGTCGTCATTGAACTCCTTACCCTTAACGGTTAGGCCTCACTTGCGCGAAACCTGCAACAGAATCTTGTTCCATTTGTCGATTAGATTCGCATAATCATAAGTGGACAATCCCTGTTCGGGATACCATCGTTTAAAGCCGTAATCTTTTCGCGGGCTGCCGTAGCCGTATTTTTCCGCGAACAGTTTTTGTCCTTCCGGACCGATCATGAAATCGATGAACAATAGCGCAGCGTGCGGATGTTGAGTATGTAAGAACGCACCCAAACTGCCCGCATTGGCGGGAACTAGATCACCGGGAACCCATGCTACCGGAGCGCCTCGGCCCGCGGCCAATCTCACATTGCTGTCGACCGCAGTAAACGAGAGCGGTACCTCGCCGGAAACGATCAACTCATTCAAGCCAAGGGCCGGCAGGCTATACTGTTTGATGTCTTGACCGGCTAACTTCTTGATGAAGCCGTCGCCTTTTTCTTTCAGCATGGCGCCGATCACCCGGGTCGCGATTTCTTCGTTGCTGATGCCGATTTTTCCTTTCAATGAGGGTCTCAGTAGATCATCGAAGCTCTTCGGCACATCGGCAGTGGGGATTGCGTTTCGGTTGTAACCGATTCCAGCATACGATTCGCGATCGACCGTTGTGTAGAACAGACCGCCAGGCGCCTTGTCTTTGGAGCCGTCCGGATACGCGCTCAGGTGAGGCGAGTTATACGGCAAGAGAAGCTGATTGTCGCGCACCAGCATCAGCGAGCCCGGCGTGGTTTCGACGACATCGACGATGTAGCGTTTCGCTTGCGCCTCGCTCAATACTCGGCTGACGAGATTGACGGCCGTCGCCCGATACAGCTCCACGGCAACACCGGGATATTTGGCTTCGAAGAATTTAGCCATTTCTTTGTAGATGGTGAGCGACGTATACCAGACGAGTTTGCCTTCCTTTTTGGCGCCATCGTAAAGCACGCGCTCACGATCCGCGGCCATGTACTTCGCCAACTCGGCCGCGGTCCTGGCTGGCGCGCTCTGGCACCAGCCAGGACCGATGGTGAGCGAAAAGATCAGGGCACCCAACAGCGAGATTTTCATTTTGCCTCCGGAGAAGCAGCGATCGTGTTAGCAATATTCAATAACGGAGTGCTATGTCAATTAAGTCGCGCACAACATTTAACCGATCAAAAACTTACAAAGGAGATGAAAACATGGCGAGTAACTACGAGACATTACTGGTGACGAAGGAAAACGGCATCACCACGATTGCTTTCAATCGTCCGGAAAAGCGCAACGCGATGAGTCCGCAACTCCACAACGAGATGTTCGAGCTGCTGACGGATCTCCGCTACGACCCGCACACGCGTGTAATTGTCCTGACGGGCGCCGGCGAAAATTTTTGTGCGGGGCAGGATTTGAAACAGTATTCCCTGGACATGGAAAGTCAGCCACAACGGGTACGTGATGAGTTGCGTGACAAGGTGCGGCGTTGGCGCAACGAGATGCTCCGGACTTTGCCGCAGCCGGTCATCGCTCGAATCACCGGCTGGTGCCTCGGTGGTGCGTTGACGGTCACGGCGGGCTGCGACATCGCCATCGCCTCCGAGGAAGCGCGCTTCGGCTTGCCCGAAGTCAATTTCGGTCATTTTCCGGCGGGCGAAACCACCGCGGTGTTGACCGAACACCTTCAGCCAAAACACGGACTATATTACGCGCTCACCGGTAAAATGATGACGGCGCACGATGCGGAGCGTATCGGTTTGATCTCCAAGGTGGTGCCGCGCGCCGCGTTGGACAACGAAGTCGCGGAACTCGCGAAATGCCTTGCCGAAAAAAGTCCTATGGCTCTGAAGGCGGTGAAAGAAGCGTGGTACTACAGCTGGTATTCACCGCCGGATGTCGCCTTCGAGATCTCCAATTTGATTTCGCAGCGGACCATTCGCGAACATGGCGGGCGCCCGGGTCTCGAACAGTTCGTGCAAAAAAAGCTTCGGCCCGTTTTCGGCGTGATGACCTTGGAAACAAAATAGGTCCGAGGTGGCGCTCTCGCCAGTTGTTTTGCTATGGCGAGATCTTGCCTGCGCAGTGATGCAACCGACGAGTACTCGAATCCAGTTCGAAGCGACGGGCAAAATTGTTTTCCCGCGCAAAAAACTGGGTTTCCATTGACAGTTGAAAATCACTTTCGTAAACTAAAATTCAGCAGGGAAAGGAGGTGGTCCAGACATGATTGATAAATGTACTGACTGCGAGGTGGCTGAGACTTAGGCTCTAGGCGGAATCTTTGACGGGGATTCGGGCCTGGAGCCTGGGAATCCCCCTCAGTCCACCTAGGATCCGCTTTGGCGGGATTGATTTTCCGCTGAAGCGGATCTTTTTTTTATGAGGTCCAAAGCCTTCATGGCGGTTTTTCTAACTTGCGCATCTTCCCCCGCGACGGCTTGCTGCAAAGCACATAGGAACTCCGAAGAACTGTCTCCCAAAGTAGCCAATGCGATAGCCGCGGTGTTGCGTACTTTTACTTCGGCATCGTTCAGATAGGTTTGCAACAAGAAATTTCTCCCGGCCCGGTCCAGGTCCGAACGGGACTTCAAGGCAATTGCCGCCGCGACTCTAACCGTCGCATCGACGTCCACGAGTGCTCGCAGGAGAGTGGCCAAACTCTGCGGATCCGACAGCATCAGGTCGCGAATACAGTAAAGCGCCATGCGCTTTTGATTGGCGGTTCCGCTGGCGCACAGATCGATCAGTTCGGTGACTCTATCAGGTTCAAATTTGGCGATGCGCACTAGTAGCAGTGCGATGGCCCAACGAATATCCGCGTCGCGATGATCGAGCGCATCGAGCAAACTTCGAATGACCGGGTAGGGAGGTTGTGGCGCATGCGCGAGGATGTAAGCAATCGGCCATTTCTCGCTAGCCTCTGCCTCCAGCAAACGGCGCATCAAAGTCTCGCGCACGACGGAAAATTCGGTGGCGAGAGGGATCAACGCATCGACGGCCGCTCGCAGGGTCGGTTTGTCGTGATGGGCGAGCTGGGCGATAAGCTCGGCAATCTCACTATCGTTCATGTGGGCGGCCCGAGATTTGTTGCGTCTCCGAGTTTCGCTTGAGCCGTAGTCTTGGAGAGAAGTTTAGATTTCGAGGAACTGCGGGCAGTCGGTCAGATTGCGATTGCCTTTCGCGGTAACCACCACGACGTCTTCCAGACGCACTCCTCCGATGCCGAGATAATAGAGGCCAGGTTCGACCGTAACCACGTGGCCAGCACGCAAGATGGCGTCGACCGGAGCAATGCGCGGCGGTTCGTGGATATCGAGTCCGAGACCGTGGCCAGTGCCGTGAAAAAAACCCTGCATGCGGCCGTTGATCCGTCCGGTATGAAAGCCGCGCGATTCGAATAACGCCAGAATATTTTGGTGCACCTCTTTCCCATTGACGCCGTGACGAATCTGCTCGTAGCCGATCTGCTGGCCGGCTTGCACGGTGGCGTAAATCTCCTTGAGCTTGTCCGACGCGCGACCGCGCACCACAGTCCGGCTGAGATCGCCGAAGTAGCCGTTGTACTGCGAGCGCGGAAAGATATCAAAGATGATCGAACTGTTCGCCCTAATCGGACCGCTGCCTTCATGATGGGGGTCGACGCACTGGTTGCCGGATGAAATGATCGTGTGACTGGGCAACCAGCCCTGCGCCATGATCGTCGTATTCACCGCGGTCTTGAGCATTTCAGAAGTCAGTCGCGTGCCGTTCACATATAGATAACCGTCGCGTTTGGTCCGCGTTCTCTTGAGCATTCGAATACCGGCCTCAAGTCCAAGTCTTGCGATGCGCAAGGATTCGGTGATCTGTGCGACTTCGACGCGATTTTTAGTTTCGCGCTCGGCCCAAAATGGATCGCGCCTGATCTGCACGCTGAAACCCTTGGCGCGGAGCTGGTCGGAAAGGAGCGCGGAAAAATTTGCCGGAACGATCAACGACCGAATGCCTCTTTCGCGGAAGATCAGATCAAGAACATCGATCATTGCGGCAGGCTTGCCGAGCTGGCGCAGCTTGCGTTGATAAAGCGAAAGCGAAAGCACCCGATGGACGTGAGCCTGCTTTTTGGCGCGATCGATCTCGAGATCGCTCAGCACGGCGAATTTTTTTTCTCGGTGTTGGAAAAAAATAAACGGGTCGGGGACGAAAAAGCCGACCGCATAGAGCATGTTGGCATCGCCCTCGCTGGCTGCGACGAGCAAGATCGCTTGATCGCCGCGCAGTTTCACGGCCGCGCTCGCGTCGCCAGCGATTTTCGATTTCTTTTGCCGGGAAGTTTGAGTTTCGAACATCAATTAATTTTCCGGTCGTGAATGCGGCGTGCAAAATCGTGTTTAAGGATAGTAACGCGACCTTTCTGCGAGCGCAACTTCGACGCGCAGGCCGTGTAATTCTGTTGACAGGTCGAAGGTGTCTGTTATGATGCCGCCACTCGTTGGCGGAATAACGCTGATTTCCCTTCTAAGGATCTTTCTTCATGGTTACGATCAACAATCTGGACAAGCTCCGAGAGCTGAACGAAAGAGCCGAAGCTGGTGGAGGCGCCGAGCGCGCGCGCCGGCAGCATGAGCAGGGAAAACTTCTAGCGCGTGAGCGCCTGAATATTTTGCTCGACAGCGGCAGCTTTGTGGAGCTGGATCGTTTGCGCACCCACGACTGCACCGATTTCGGCATGGAGCAACAGAAATTTTTCGGCGATGCGGTGGTGACCGGTTATGGCGCGATCGATAGTCGTCTAGTGTACGTGTATTCGCAGGACTTCACCGTTTTTGGCGGAAGTCTGAGCCGTGTGGTGGCGGACAAGATCTGTAAAGTAATGGATATGGCGCTCAAGAACGGCGCGCCGATCATCGGCATTAACGATTCCGGCGGCGCGCGCATTCAGGAAGGCGTCGATAGCCTGGCCGGATACGGTGAAATTTTTCAACGCAACGTCATGGCCTCGGGTGTGGTCCCGCAGATCACAGCGATCCTGGGTCCCTGCGCTGGCGGCGCTGTCTATTCACCGGCGATCACCGATTTCATTTTCATGCTGAAGACCAACAGCTACATGTTTATTACCGGCCCGGACGTCATTAAAACCGTCACTCATGAAGAAGTTTCCAAAGAAACATTGGGCGGCGCCGAGACCCACGCGGGCCGAAGCGGGGTGGCGCATTTTGCCGCAGGTTCGGAAAAAGATTGCCTGTTGATGATCCGGGACCTGATCGGATTTTTGCCGGGGAACAATCAAGAAGATCCACCGTTCCGGCCAAATACCGATGATCCTCTGCGCCGCGACAAGCGGCTTAGAAGCTTGATTCCCGACAATCCCAATCGGCCCTATGACATGAAAGAGTTGATTACGGCCGTCGTCGACGAAGGCTATTTTTATGAAGTGCAGGCGGAATTTGCCCGGAATATCTTAGTGGGGTTCGCTCACCTCGGCGGTCGCTCGGTGGGCGTCGTCGCCAACCAGCCAGCGAACCTGGCGGGCTGCTTGGATATCAATGCGGCGGTGAAGGCGGCGCGGTTTATCCGTTTCTGCGACTGCTTCAATATTCCCGTGGTGACATTTGTCGACGTGCCGGGATTTTTGCCCGGCACGGAGCAGGAATATCACGGTATCATTCGGCATGGCGCAAAGCTGCTCTACGCGTATGCGGAAGCCACCGTTCCGAAGGTCACCGTCGTCACGCGCAAGGCCTACGGTGGTGGCTATATCGTCATGGCGAGCAAACATTTGCGCGGCGATATCAATTTCGCTTATCCGACCGCCGAAATCGCCGTCATGGGGCCCGAAGGCGCGATCAACATCGTGTTTCGCGATGAATTGCAAAAGGCCGCCGAGCCGGCAAATGCGCGCGAGCAGCTGATCGCCAAATACCGCGACACTTTTGCCAACCCTTTCAAAGCGGCGGAATCGGGATACATCGACGGCATCATTTATCCTGAAGAGACGCGCCCGACCTTGATACGCGCTCTCGATATGCTGAAAAACAAGCAAGACCATCACCCGCCGAAAAAGCATGGCAACATTCCGCTCTAGTCCGGGCACAGCAGGCTGCGCCCCTACTGTTTGCTTCAATGTTTAAGCGCATCCTGATCGCCAATCGCGGCGAGATCGCAGTGCGCATCGCGCGTGCTTGCCGCGAGCTGGATATTGAGACGGTTGCGGTTTACTCGGAAGCCGACCGCGAGTCGCTGCATGTGAAGTATGCGGATTATGCCTACCTGATCGGACCGGCGCCCTCCATCCAAAGTTACCTCGCGATCGATCGTATCATCGATGTGTGCAAAAGAAGCGGCGCCGAGGCGGTACACCCGGGATATGGCTTTCTGGCGGAGAACGCGGCGTTTGCGCAGCGGTGCAAAGACGAGGGCATCATCTTCATCGGTCCTTCGCCCAAGGTTATCGATCAGATGGGCGACAAGGTAAAGGCGCGCCAGGTTATGAAAGCCGCCGGGGTACCGGTCGTTCCTGGATCGGATGGCATTTTGACGTCGGAGGAAGAGGTCCTTACCACCATCGAGGCGATTGGTTACCCATGCATGCTGAAGGCGGTGGCGGGCGGTGGCGGCAAAGGGCTGCGCCTCGTGCGCGCGCGGCGCGAAGTGCGTTCCGCTTTTCGCGCAGTGGGGTCGGAGGCGGCGTCGTCGTTCGGCGACTCTCGGCTCTACGTGGAAAAATTTATCGAGCGGCCGCGCCATATCGAGATTCAAGTGCTGGCAGATAATTACGGTCATGTGATCCATCTGTATGATCGCGAATGTTCGATCCAGCGCCGCCATCAAAAGGTGATCGAGGAATCGCCCGCCCCTGGGATGGACGATCGAACGCGCCGGCGCATCGGTCGAATCGCGATTCAGGGCGCTCGCGCCGTGGGCTACGTCGGCGCGGGGACACTCGAGTTTCTGCTCGACCCGGAGCAAAACTTCTACTTCCTCGAGATGAACACGCGGCTGCAAGTGGAGCATGCCGTGACCGAGCGCGTCGTCGGAATCGACCTGGTCAAGGCGCAAATCGAAGTAGCGGCGGGTGGTTATCTGCCATGGCGCCAGCGGCATATTACGCAAACGGGCCATTCCATCGAATGCCGCATCTATGCGGAAGATCCGGAACGTGATTTCATGCCCTGTCCCGGGAAAATCGAAGGGCTGCGCCTGCCCGAGGGACTCGGTCTGCGAAACGACTGCGGTGTCTATGAGGGCGCGGAAGTGCCAATTTATTACGATCCGATGATCGCCAAGCTGATCACCTGGGGCGAAAACCGAGTCGAAGCGATTCTGCGCATGCGCCGGGCGTTGCGGGAATATCAGGTGCGCGGCATCAAGACGAATATCGCCTTTAACCAGTGGATCGTGCGTCATGCCCGTTTCATGTCCGGTGATTTCAATACTGGATTTATCGACGAAGAGTACCGAGCGACCGACGGCGAGGAGGTTTTGCCTCATAAAGAGATTGCCCTCGCTTCTGCGGCGATTGCCGCGCTCCACCGCGAACAGGAGCAAAACCTAGGATTGCTTGCGCAGGGCGCCGCTGAACCGTCGAAGTGGCGCGACCAGGCAAAGCGCAATGCATTGCGTCGCCACGCCGCGTTTGCCGGTCGCGGTTGGTACCGTCCTCGAGGTTAATGCCGTGGGATTTGTCGCCAAGCTCGGTGATCAGAGCTATACCGTCGAGATCGAAGAAATCGGCAAATCGCTTTATCGCGTAGCGGTGGAAGGCAACGAATTTCTTGTGGATGGGAAAAAAACCGGCCGGACGAACTACTCGCTCATCGTTGATAATCGTTCGTTCGAAATCGAAGTTGATTATACCGAGGATCAATACCAGGTGCTGGTTGACGGGCGGAACTATCGCGTCCATCTGGTCGACGAGCGCAAAATACGCGTCGGCGGGACTCAGTCTGGCCTGGAGTTGCAAGGTCGGCAACTGATTTCCGTCCCAATGCCCGGTAAAATCATCGCTGTTTTGGTCGCGGAGGGTGACGCGGTCGAAAAGGGACAGGGATTGGTGATCGTCGAAGCCATGAAAATGGAAAACGAAGTGCGCAGCCCCGTGCCCGGCGCAGTCCGAGAGATCAAAGTGAAGCCGGGCGACACGGTGGAAGGAGGTGCGGTGCTCCTCGTTGTCGAATAAAACTATTTTTGATCTATTTCCTGCGCGAAAATGTTGTCACCCAATTCCAATCATGTTATAGCAGCCCACCATGATCCCTAAAAAATGTTTTTTTACCAAAGGAGTCGGTGTTCACAAGGAAAAGTTGGCTTCCTTTGAGTTGGCTTTGCGCGCAGCCGGATTGGCCTATTGCAACCTGGTGCTGGTCTCGAGTATTTATCCGCCGGGCTGCAAACGGATTTCCAAAGAAGAAGGTATCAAGCTCCTGAGGCCGGGCGAAATCGTCTTTTGTGTTTACGACAGAGAAAGCACCAACGAGCCAAATCGGCTGGTGGCTGCTTCGGTGGGAGTTGCCATACCGGCGGACCAGGAGCAGCACGGCTATCTTTCAGAACACCATTCCTTCGGCGAGACCGAAGAGCGCGCAGGGGATTACGCCGAGGATTTAGCCGCGAGCATGTTGGCGACAACACTGGGGATCGAATTCGATCCGGACACGGCTTGGGACGAGAGAGAGAATCTGTTCAAAATGTCCGGGAAAATTGTCCGTACCTCGAACATTACGCAGTCCGCCATCGGCAATAAAGACGGGCTTTGGACCACCGTTTTTGCCGCCTGCGCTTTCGTCAATGAAGACAGCTAACCGCAACCATTTTAATAATTAAGCGCTGGAGCTTACTCCTGTAAACCATCGCTCTAGCATTCCATCACTCCAATACTCCACATTTTATTCTGCATCCCGCTCTAGACGGTTCATGCGATAGCGTGCGGCGTAAGCTGCCGCGATGCTCGCGGCGTAAAGAAGCATCAACGGTGCCATCAGGAGCACCTGCGAGATCAAGTCGGGCGGCGTCAAAACGGCGGCCAGCAACGCGATCGCGATCACGCCGTAGCGTGAGTGATTGATCAGAAAACGGTGGTCGATAATGCCGACCCGGGCGAGAAAAAAAGCCAGTACCGGGAGTTCGAACATGATGCCGAAAGCGAGCACTAGACGGGAAACCAGAGATAAATAATCGCCGATCTGCAATAACGGCTGTATATGAATCGCTTCGTACCGCTGCAATAGAAATCCAAGGCCGAAATGAATCACGACGAAATAGCAAAAGGCCGCGCCGGCCGCAAAGAAAAATGAACCGAAAAACACGAAGCTCCGAGTGTAACGCTTCTCATGCTCGTAGAGGCCCGGCGCGACGAACTGCCAGGCTTGCCAAAGCCAGACCGGCGACGCAACGATGATGGCCGCGACGAAAGAAACTTTCATTCTGGTGAAAAAAGCTTCCGTGACCGTGGTGCCGATCAGGGTGAGCCCCTCTATTTGGAGTTGTCTTACGGGTGCGGCGAGCAGCGCAAAAATGTCGTCGACGAAGGCGTAGCAAATGCTAAAACCAACTGCTATCGCCAGGGTGCTCTTGATCAGTCGAGAGCGGAGCTCGGCGAGATGCGAGGTAAAGGGCATCTGGACATCGCTTGAATGCCCATTCCCTTCGCTGTTGCTCACGTCTTTTCGGGAGTGGCTGATGATTTGGCTGGAGGAGATTCTGGCGAGCTTTCCGCGATCTGATCGTCCTTCACATCGCCAACTGCCGACGCGTCATCGATTTCCCGTTCCATGTTGCGAAATTCGTCTTTCAGCTCGTCCGTGGCCCGACGAAATTCCGCCAAGCCTTTGCCTAATGCGCGCGCCAGCTCCGGCAACTTTTTCGGACCGAGCACGATAAGTGCTAAGCCGAGAATCAGGAGCAGTTCCGGCATGCCAATGCCAAACATGCAGTTAAACTATGCGATTTGTTTCGCCTTGGCAAGTTTGCAGGCAAGGTGCGCGCGTACTGCGGGCGTGACGGAATCGTGAGGAGCGATTCATGAAGCGCTCCTCACACAGCAATTCGATGATCAAACCTCCTATCAAAGGTATTCCCAACCGAGCGGCGTGGTTCTTTGCGGCGCCACGCTTCAGGTGCTAGCTTGTTACTATGGCGAAGCCTGCGGTGGTTATCGATCCCGCTTATCTGAAGCATTTGCCGGGCGATTCACATCCCGAAAGACCTGAGCGGATCCAGGTCCTGCTCGATTTGGCCAACGCGCTCGAGCGGGAGAAGTTCAATCTTCTCGCACCGCGAGCGGCGACTCGCGCCGAGATTGAAGGCATACATGAACCGGCGCATGTCCGGCTGGTGGAGTCGACTTCTTCAGTCAATCACTATGCCCTGGACGGAGACACGATTACTTCCCGCGACTCTTTCGCGGTGAGCGTCCTGGCAGCGGGCGGTTTTCTGCGGCTGCTCGATAGCATAGCGGCGAAAGAAAGCTCGAGCGGCTTTGCATTGGTGCGCCCGCCCGGCCATCATGCGTCGTTCAATCGCGCGATGGGTTTTTGCTTGTTCAACACGATCGCGATCGGTGCGGCGTATCTCAAGAAGCAGTACGGCGCCAAGAAGATTCTCATCATGGACTGGGACGTGCACCACGGCAACGGCACCCAGGATTGCTTTTACGAAGACCCGTCCGTGTTGTTCATTTCGACTCATCAATATCCGTATTATCCGGGCACCGGAGCGATCAACGAGGTCGGTGCCGGACCCGGAGAAGGATATACTATTAACATTCCGCTGCCCGCGGGCTGCTCCGATCAAGAATACATGGAAGTGTTCCAGCATGTCGTCATTCCCGCAGCGGAAAGATTTCAACCCGAGTGGATTCTGGTTTCTGCCGGCTTCGACCCCCATCGGCGTGATCCGTTGGGTGGTATGAGGGTTAGTGAAGAAGGTTTCGGCGGCATGGCCGACGCGCTGTTTGCCGTGGCACGACGTTTTTCCGACGCGCGAATCGCTTTGGCGCTCGAAGGCGGTTACGATTTGGCCGCGTTGAGCAATTCCGTAGCAGCGGTCCTGAGCGCGTTAGAACAAGAAAAAGCGCCGCAAAACGGAGGCTTGCGTCTGTCCGATAGCCGGATCGAACCGCTGATCCGCCGCGTTTTGAAGCTTCACGAAAGCTATCAATAAACCGAAAACCGAACTCCTATTGACGGTCTGCGTCGACTCATCTATTTTACCTCTTTAAATCGTTACAAATCGGTTACAAGCTTAGAAGATGCAGGAGCAACGCAGAGTTGTTGTGACGGGGCTCGGCGTGGTTTCGCCGCTGGGAACAGGCGTCGAAAAAAACTGGCAAGCTTTGATGGCAGGCCGCTCGGGCGTCCGTCCGATCACGCGTTTCGTCACAGAGGGATTCAGCAGCAGAATTGCCGGAGAGGTGCCGGATTTCCGAGCCGAAGATTTTATCGAGCCCAAAGAGATCAAGAAAATGGATCTCTTCATTCAGTACGCCATCAGCGCTGCATCGATGGCGATGCAAGACAGTGGCTTGAAAATCGAAGGTGAATTTGCCGAAAATGTGGGTGTCATCATCGGCGTCGGATTATGCGGCCTGGACACCATTGAAACGACGCACAAAGCCCTGCTCGAAGGCGGCCCGCGAAAAATCTCGCCGTTTTTTATCCCGAAAGTGATCTCCAATCTGGCGGCGGGCCACATTGCGATCCGACACGGCGCCAAAGGGGTAAATTGGACCCCGACGTCGGCTTGCGCCTCAGGAACACATGCGATCGGCGAAGCTTTCCACTTGATCCGTCGTGGAACACAGGACGCAGTAGTTGCCGGCGGCGCAGAAGCAGTGATTACGCCCCTCGCGGTCGGTGGTTTTGCTTCGATGAAAGCGCTCTCAACCCGCAATGAGGAGCCCGAGCGCGCCAGTCGACCGTTTGACAAAGCTCGCGATGGCTTCGTTATTGGTGAGGGTTCGGGAGTTTTGATCATTGAAGAGCGCGAGCGTGCGCTCCGACGCGGCGCAAAAATCTACGCTGAAGTAATCGGGTATGCTGCCAATGGAGACGCTTACCACATGACGGCGCCGTCGCCCGAAGGCGAGGGCGCAGCCCGCTGCATGCGGTTGGCGCTCAAAGATGCCGCGCTGACGCCGCACGACGTGGACTATATCAATGCGCACGGAACTTCCACTGAATACAACGACGCCAACGAAACCACCGCGATCAAAAACGTGTTCGGCGAGCATGCCGCAAAACTCCCGGTCAGCTCGACTAAATCGATGACCGGTCATTTACTTGGCGCCGCCGGCGCCGTCGAAGGTATCTACACCGTTCTCGCGCTCCAGCAAGGCATTTTGCCGCCGACCATCAACTACGAAACTCCCGACCCCGCCTGTGATCTCGATTATGTTCCGAACACCCCGCGTAAGGCCGCAATCGATATCGCGCTGTCAAATTCCTTTGGGTTCGGGGGAACCAATGCTTGCGTGATCTTTCGGAGGGCTCAGTGAGCAGCGCTCGACGGCGAAGCGTGATACTGGGCACCGGATCAGAATTGCCGAGCAAGGTCGTGACCAATCACGATCTGGAGAAAATGGTCGAAACCAGCGACGAGTGGATTACGGTTCGAACCGGAATCAAGGAACGGCGGGTCCTTGAAGAGGGAAAAGGGAATGCCGACATGGCATTTCGCGCGGCCCAACGTGCGCTCAAGGACGCGCAGATTGAAGCCACTGACCTCGATGCCATTATCATGGGCACCGTCACTCCGGATTATGTGTTCCCGAGCTCGGCGTGTGTGCTCGAAGATATGCTTGGCGCACGTAATGTTTTTTCTTTTGATGTGGGGGCAGCATGCTCGGGATTTTTGAACGCGCTGTCGGTGGCCGATTCGTTCATTCGAACCGGACAGATCAACAACGCCCTTGTGGTCGGCTCCGACGCCCTCAGTCGCCTGCTCAATTGGCAAGATCGCGGTACCTGCATTCTGTTCGGTGACGGCGCTGGCGCTGTAGTCTTGGGTGCTTCGGAGAATGGCTCGGGGATCTTGAGCACCCGGTTGCGAACCGACGGCTCCTACGTCAAGCAGCTCTATGTGCCCGCTGGCGGTTCGCTGAAACCGGCGACCCCCGAAACGGTGCAGCGCAATGAGCACACCATCACGATGAACGGCAAGGAAGTCTTCAAAATCGCCGTCCGCTCGATGGAAGAAATCAGCCGCCAGGCTCTGGTAGAAGCCGATGTTCAGGTGAGTGAGGTAGCGCTGGTGATTCCGCACCAGGCCAATCGGCGAATCATCGTCGCTTTGGCGGAGCGGCTCGGTATCCCCATGGAACGGGTGATGGTGAACCTCGAGAAATATGGCAATACTTCTGCGGCCTCCATCCCTGTGGCGCTCGAT
>DATIEH010000237.1:0-9021 GCA_035455905.1 Binatia bacterium
TGTCGTGAAGGTGTTCTCGACGATTATATCCGCCTGGCGAAAGCCGGTTTCGAGATCGCCTTTGCCCCAGGTGACGTAGATAAAATCGTTGGTCGGCTGGCTGAGCGGTTTGGGTAAGCCCTTGTAGCCGACGACGTCGGGATGAATGAGTTTCGCGTCCGGTTTGAGCGCTTCGACGGGATCCAACAGCGGCTCGGTTTCGTCGTACTCGACTTCGATGAGATTGATGGCTTCCTCCGCGATCTCTTCGGTTTCGGCCGCCACCGCCGCCACCTTCTCGCCGATAAACCGAACCTCGCCGTCGGCGAGAATCGGCATATCGTAGAGTCGTCGGCCGATTTTTAATCCCGTGCAATCCGCACCGGTGATCACCGCATGCACGCCCGCCAAGGCGTGCGCTTTTTGAGTGTCGATGCGTTTGATTTTCCCCGACGCGATCGGGCTTCGGAGCAGCTTGCCCCATAACATTCCGGGCAGAGTAATATCGACTGCATACCGCGCCTCGCCGCTGACCTTGAGCTCGCCCTCCACCCTTGGTGTTGGATTGCCTACAACCTGTTTCGAGGATGCCATCGGGAAACCTCCCTACGTAAATCCACTTTTTTGAGTTTTATGGTACGATGTTCGGCGGCGCTAGATTCCCCGCAGCCGAACGTATCGAGCTTACGTGATGTGGTGAGTAGAAATTCGCCCAGCGATCAAGACTTCCACCCCACGACGCTGTCAAAGTAACGCAAGTCTCCAATATTTTCAACAAATTGACTGCTGGAAAGTCCCTTAGAGAGTGCCGACGCAGATTATGCTTTGCTTCATCACGTTGACGGAGCACTTTTCCGTCGGAACCCGCCCTTCGACATTGCTCAGGATAAACTCCAGCGGGTATCCAGGCTAATTCGGAACCAACTCAATCTGGATTCCCGCGTACGCGGGATGACGATCGGCCAGGGAAGATGGTGAGGAAATCCTCTATTTTATTCTCGGTGGACGACCAAAGCTCATGCAGCATTTTCCGTTTTTTTCCGTCCGACTCTGCCGTTTAACTCGAGCATTGAACGCTTCATCCCAAACGATAAGCTGAATCCATGACCACATTCGAAATCGCCACAAAGCGAAAACGACAAGTAATCGATATTACCGAGTTGTGCGGAGAGAAACTCTCCGAGCTGAAAAATCGAAGCGGCGTGTGCCATCTGTTCGTTCGACACACAACCGCGGCCCTAACGATCGCAGACCTGGATCCTGGAACTGACCTGGACTTGCTCGACGCCCTCGATGCCTTGATTCCGAAACTGAAATACCGGCATCCGCATGATCCGAGCCACGTGTCCGATCATATCCTTTCCTCGCTCATTGGAACCTCTCTCTCAGTGCCGGTCGACGACGGCGAGCTTCTCCTCGGAACATGGCAGAGAATTGTTCTGCTCGAATTCGACGGTCCGCGTAAACGGCAGATCGCGCTCTCGTTTGTAGCCGAAATTTGATCGTTACGATCAAGTGCGAGCGCTGATTGCGCGCGTTGGCGAGCCTTGGCTAAACCACATCCAAAGATCGCTCTTCGGCCTCGAAGCATTGACGTACCGTTCGTTGACCTCGAGCTTGCCCATTGATAAAAGCGGGTTCGCACTAAAAAACTCAGTTTACTATGCCCAAACTATCTAGTGCCGCTTCGGAGAAAAAAGCGAACTGTACCCTTTTTGCGCAATGAGCTTGACGGAAGTTTGGCCGTGGTCTCAGCCTCAACAAGTTTTTTCGCCCAATTGTTGAATTGGACTCGAAATCGGTTTTTTTCGTCATTCCGGCGAAAGCCGGAATCCAGGCTTTTCATATTCCGCCCACCACCCGTGGATGCCGGCCTCCGCCGGCATGACGGACTTTTTCTTCGCCTCACGCCGACGTATTTCAAACATTCGCCGAGATACACATCACTAGGTCAGGTGAACTGGAAATGATGCTTCGGAAAATTTTATCGATCTCAGTATTATTGATCCTATTTGTCGCAAGCTCGATTTTACCCGTCGGTGCTCGCGTCGAATTTCCCATCGGCTACGTCTCGCGCGGCGGCACCTATGCGTTTATTAGCTTGATCGAGCAGCACAAGCTTTTGGAACAGGAAGGCATCAAGCCCACCTTCGTTTATATCGGCGGACCGCAGGTTTCTCAAACGCTGATTTCCGGTGATATTCGCATGGCGATCGTCGCCGCGGCGAGTCCGAAAGTAAACCACACGCGTGGTGTTGCGGAGCGTGTTTATCAGGGCGAATACTCGAGTGGCCGATGAATTATTGTAAGATTTGCATGCTTGGTATCGCGCTTTCGGCGTTATCCGCGTCTCCGCTTTCCGCCAAAGGCATCGTCATCGCCACGTCGTCGATGACTTTGACCAGCGTTCCCTATCTCGTCGCCATTGAGAAGAAATTCTTCGAAAATGAAGGACTGCAGGCGCAATACGTCGTGATGCGGTCGGACGTCGCGGTGAAGGGTTTGCTGACCGGAGACGTCGATTACAATCAAAGCGTATCGAGCGTTCTTCGCGCCGGCGTCGCCGGAGCTCCCTTGGTCACCGTGGCGGGAATTTATAACCGCACATTCTTCGAATTGATCGCACGCCGCGATATCAGATCCCTCGCCGACTTGAAAGGCAAAACTGTCGGGATCAGCCGCTATGGCGCGTCGACAGAATACGCACTGAGATTCGGGCTCAAAGCCAACGGCATCGATCCCGACAAACAGATCAAGATGCTTGCGGTGGGTGAAGACGCCGCGAGAATCGCCGGACTGCAAAACGGCACGTTGGCCGCGATCGTGTCGCAGGTGCCGGCGAACTTCTTCGCGCACAAAGTCGGCGGACATACGCTGCTGCCCTTGGGCGATTATCTCGAAACGCTGTTGGCCGGCGTCGGCGTTAGTCAAAAGAAGCTCGAGCAAAACCGTGACGAGGTCAAAAGTGTCATTCGCGCGCTGCTCCGTTCGCTGGATTTCATGTATGCTCAATCCGGGGAAGTGAAAAGCGTGATCGGCAAGCGACTTCGCGTGTCGGAGACGGAAATAATAGATCACATTTATGCGCTGGTCACGAAATATGCGACGCGCAATGGTATCCCTTCGCAGCGGGCGATTGAGAATACGCTTTTAGGAACTCCCTTCGAGGGCAAGCCAACAAATGTTGAAAAGCTGACAGATTTTTCCATCGCGCGCGAGCTCGCGCAGGAAAAGTAGAGTTCTCAGTTCAATGCCGGTCATGCTTGAGCGAAACCAAGGTGGTGCCTATGAGCAATGATAGTTCAAAGCCGCAACGACAAGAAATTCTAGCCGCGCTCAAACCCGTTCTGCGGGAGACCGATCTTATCGTCAGCGCTCTCGCCGGCACCACGGCGGACACCTACCAGGTGATCGACCGGCCGGGAAATTTGTATCTCGTCGGCATGGGAATGGTCAGCCAGGTGGCTCTCGGTCTGGCGACGGCCTTGCCCAAATGCAGGGTGTTTGCTTTCGATACCGACGGCAGCATGTTGCTCGCGCCGAGCATCTTGCCGGTGATCGGCACGCGCCAACCGAAGAATCTCTACATTCTGGTCTTCGATAACGAGCAGCTTTTCGGCAGCCGCGGCGGTCCGAGCAGTCAAACCGCGACCGGGACGAACATTGCGGGCATCGCCAAAGCATCCGGCATCGAGAGCGTGCGCACGCTGCGCGACAGATCCCTGCTGCGCTCCGAGATCGACGCTTTCTTGGTGAGCGAGGGTCCATCGATGCTCGTCGCCAAGATCCAAGCGCTGGGCCGGGGTGCGGGGCCGAGAATGGATGGACAGGAAAACAAGTACAAATTCGTCCGACACGTTGAGCGCGTCGCCCAGATCGAAATCCTCGGTGCGCCCAAGCCGTAAGCTGCGCGGGACCGTAAGCAATTCATCGCAGTTCACATCAAGAGGAGAAAATTAGATGAACGCCGACGCTGCGAACAGAGCCCATCAAGCTCTAATCAAATCGGGTGTCAATTTTGTCGCCTGCCTGCCCGACTCGGCGTTTCAGGAATTGTATTTGCCGCTTTCGGCGGATCCGAAGATCACCTACGTTCAAGTGGCGAGTGAGAACGACGGTGTCGGCGTCTGCATGGGTGCCTGGCTGGGCGGAATGAAACCGGCGCTGTTGGTGGAAAACACCGGATTTACACTCGGCACCTATGCTCTCTTGCGCGGGCCGATGGCGTTTGGTGTTCCGCTGCTGCTCTTGATCAGCCACCGCGGCGAGCTGGGCGATGAGCGCTGGTTTTCAGTGCCCTTCGGCTGGGGCACCAAACCGCTGCTCGACAGCATGCGCATCACACATCGCTCGGTGGAAAAGCTCGAGGACGTTTCCGTCGCCATCGTCAACGCCGTAAAGTCGATGAATTCCATGCAGGCGCCCGTCGCTATTTTGTTTGCCGGAGAGATTTTGTTTTGAAATCTCCCGTTGGAAACCGGGCGGCGTGGCTTTTCGCGCTAATCCTATTCAGCATCGTTTGCCAGGCCTGGCGCTTGGAAGCGATCGATAATATTAGAATCGCCTATCCGTCGACTAGTTTCACAACCATGCCAATTCTGGCCGCAAGCAAATTTGGCCTGTACGAACACGAAGGCCTGCGCCCCGAGCTGATATTCATGCGTCCGAACATCAGCGTCACAGCAGTGGTCACAGGACAGGTTGAATTCGCCACGGTGCAAGGCTCCATCGTTCGTGCCGCCGCACAGGGTATGCCGGTGAAGAGCCTCATGGTTATCGCCGACCGGCCGGCCTATTACCTCGTTGCGAGACCCAGCGTGAATAGCGTTGCCGCACTGCGCGGCAGATCAGTGGGTATCGCTTCGCTCGGCGGCTCCGTGCATCTCATGACCAAGGAATTCCTGGCGCAGAATAATTTGGATGCAGATAAAAACATCGCTTTGGTCGTAACCGGAGACCACAATACCAGCATTCAAGCGATGCAAAATGGCCACGTCGATGCAGCCGTGATCTCGGTGCCGTGGCAGACCGTAGCTGAGAAAGCCGGGTTCCGAAAGCTCGCCTACTTCGGCGATGTCATGCGCTTGCCCATGGCCGGGCTCGGCGCCTCGGACGAAAATATCGGCAAGAAGCCCGATCTCCTGCGCCGAGCGGTCCGCGCAACGCTCCGCGGCATCGACTTCCTTAAGGACGCCAAGAACAAAAAAGAAGTGGTCGGCATCATGGTCGAATGGTTTAAGGTCAACAGCGAACAGGCGCAGGAAGCCTATGGCCAAATGGTCGAGGCCTATCCGTCGACCGGCATGGTGGCGGACGAAGTAATCGAGAAGGATCTTGAGATTGCGCGCCAGACCGGCGCGATCAAAAATCGCATTCCCTTGTCTCGGGTCATCGACTTTCGGTTTGTCAAAGCGGCGCGAGAAGAGCTATCGGGGAAAAAGCCCTAGGGTTCTGTAAACAAAGTACGCAACAAAAATGGAACGTCATTTCGGGCGAGCTGGCGAAAGCTAGCGCGACCCGGATCCAGGAAATTCAAATACATCTGGATACCGGCCTCCGCCGGTATGACGGCAAAAGACCAGATAATTTTTTGATGCATTTTAGTTTCAAGACAGTAGATTCAAGGGGAGATATTCAGCAAACTTCCGCTGGAATCGCGCAGCTTCGTTTCGAGGAGGTAGAAAACCATGATGGCGTATCCGTACGACAATGCGCGGATCATTTTGGCCCTGCAGATCGATCACTCGCGCGTGGCGGGCTATTTCGCGGCTCATTGGGGTAATCAAAAATTCGACCGGCCGCAGCCCTATTCCTCCGTCGTGCTGGCAGCCACTGAGCACGACATCGGCTGGTGGGAATGGGAGATGAAACCCTCGACGCTCAACGACAAAGGATTGCCGCTCGATTATCACGACGGGAGTTTCAAATATCTCGGCCAACTGCGGCTCGATTTTTACAAGAACTCTGTGGACCGCGTTCTAACACGCGATCCTTATGCGGCCATGTTGATGGCGATGCACGGTGTGGCGCTGATGAATTCCGGCTACGGCAAATACAGCTATCCTCCGGATCGCACCGGCGACCCGCGCGTGAAGGCCTACGTCGATCATCAGGAAACATTGCGGCTGAAGCTGCTTGAACAGCTGCGCCACTCGGAAGAATTCAAACGGCATTGTTCCGACGAACAAGTGTGGACCAATTACGAATACATGGAAGTCTTCGATCAGCTAGCGCAGTTTGTCTGTAATCGCTACCCGTTGAACAGCGAGGCCCGCAAGCTCGGCCCGAGCAATTCGCTGAATGACGTCGACGTGCCGACAAAGCATGGTCAATCGCCGGTGAAAATCACTGTCGACACCGTCGCCGAACACAAAGCGGTGCTGCATCCCTATCCCTTCGATATGGATCCGCTGCCGGTTTCATTTAACGCGCGCCTGGTGCCGAACCGAACTTACAAGGACGGCCAAGACTTTCTCGGCGAGTTTTACCGGGCCGAGCATATCACCGTGAACCACACGCTGGCCTCCGCTTAACGGACGAACCGTCCATGATTGAGGTAAATGAGCACGACGGCCGGGTGGCCGTCGTCACCGGTGGTAGCGGCGCGATCGGAGGCGCGGTCACCGAGCGACTTAGGAACGCCGGAGCGCTGGTCCACGTTTTCGATATTCAACCCTCGAGCCTATCGGGAGCCTACTTTCATCGCGTCGACGTCCGCGACGAAAGCGAGGTTGACACGGCTTTCGGCGCCGTCGGCAAATCCTTCGGCAGAATCGATTATCTCGTCTGTTGCGCGGCGATTTATCGGCCGGCGCCATTCTTAGAGCTTCGTCTGGACGACTGGCAACGGACACTGCAAATCAATCTGACCGGGTATTTTCTCTGCTGTCGCGCGGCCCTCCGTTTCATGCGCCCGCAAAAGTTCGGCCGCATCGTTATGTTTTCATCGATGGCGGCGCGCACGGGCGGCGTCAACACCGCGCATTATGCGGCATCAAAAGGCGGCGTCCTTGGACTGGCGCGCTCCCTCGCGATCGAATCCGCCGCGTCGAATATCCGGGTCAATACCGTGTCGCCAGTGATTACCGACACCCCGATGCCGCGCGCCGTTTTGTCCGACCAGGAAGTGGAATCGAGAAAAACCCGCATTCCACTCGGCCGGATCGGCAGCACCGCCGACATGGCAGACGCTTGTTTATTTCTTCTGAGCAACGACAGCTCCTACGTGCTCGGCCAGGATCTCCGCGTCAACGGAGGCTCCACCCTGTGGTAGCGAGCGATCCGCGCGTCACCGTGGTTACCGGCGGCGGCAGCGGCATCGGCCGTGCGACCGCGATCCGGCTCGCGCGCCGAGGCGATGCGGTTTGCGTTTGCGATCTGAGCGAAGCAGGACTGAAAGAGATCGCCGCTCTCATCGAGCCGGCAGGCGGCAATTTACTGACCGGAGTCGTCGATGTGCGCGATCAGAGCCAAGTACGAGCCTGGATCGCAGAAATCCTCGAACGCTTCGACAAGATCGATTGTTTATTCAGCAATGCCGGCGTGAACGCGCGTTCCACCGTGGCGGACATGACGCTATCGCAGTGGAATTTATTGATCGATACCCATGTCACCGGCACCTTTAATTTCTGCCAAGCGGTGCTTCGAGGCATGGTGGAGCGGCGCGCCGGCTCGATCGTGACAACGTCTTCCGATTTCGCGATTGTCGGCGTTCCCAACGCAGCGAACTACTGCGCGGCCAAGACGGCGCTCTACTCTCTGACAAAATCCTTGGCCCTCGAATTCGCGCCGTACGGCATTCGCGTCAACGCCATCGGTCCCGGGCCCATCGACACGCCGCTGCTGCGGGCCGGCAGGACTCCGGAGGAATACGAAAATGCTCGCGGCGTTTTCGAAAGCCGTCTCCCAATCAAGCGGCTCGGACAACCGGAAGAGGTTGCGGCTGTGGTCGATTTTCTGTTGAGCGAGCGCGCCGCCTTCATTACCGGCCAACTACTCCAACCGAATGGCGGTCAAGTGATGTGGTGAAAGCCGACATGATTGCTACCAGCCAGTGAAGCGGGGTATTTTGGCATTTCATCGCGAACGAAAACGGCAGGCCATCGAAAATGAAGCCGGCAAAGTTTGATTATCACGATCCGAGAACCCTCGATGAAGCACTGAGCTTGCTGGCGCAGCTCGGCGACCAGGCGCGCCCCCTTGCCGGCGGCCAGAGTCTCGTGCCGCTGATGAATTTTCGCCTGATCCGCCCGGCGCATCTGATCGATTTAAATGGCGTCGCCGAGCTGAGCTACTTGAAAATGGACGATGGCACGCTGCGCCTCGGCGCAATCACTCGGCAACGCGATCTCGAACGGGCGGCAATCGTCGCCGAGGGCTGGCCGCTGCTTCGTGAAGCGGCGAGCTACATCGGTCATGTTCAGATTCGTAACCGCGGCACGGTGGGCGGCAGCTTGGCCCATGCATTTCCTTCGGCTGAGTTGCCGGTGGCGATGGTGACGTTGGATGCTTCATTCGCTTTGCGATCGAAGACCAATCAGCGCACGGCGCGCGCCGAAGATTTCTTTCTTTCCTATATGACAACTACGCTGCAATCGGACGAACTGCTGACGGAAATCAGCATTCCGGCTGTGCCGGCGAACAGCGGCTGGTCCTATCAAGAGGTCAGCCGCCGGCATGGAGATTTTGCTTTGGCAGGCGCCGCATCGCTCCTATCTCTCGACGCAAGCGGCGCCATTCAACATGCCCGGCTTACGCTCACTAGCGCGACGCCGATTCGAGCGCACGAAGCAGAAGAGTTTTTACTCGGCGAAAGACCGTCGGAAACGCTTTTCCGCGACGCGGCCCAACGTGCCGCCGAAAACCTGGAACAGGATTCGGATATTCACGCCAGCGCCGAATACCGCCGTGAAGCTTGCACGGTGCTGGCCCGACGCGCATTTATGCAAGCAGCCGTGCGGGCGGCCCAACAGGCAAGGGGAAAAACGCAATGAGCACCCGACCGGTACGGCTGACCATCAACGGGCGGGAATACGCCGGGCA
>DATIEH010000238.1:0-2880 GCA_035455905.1 Binatia bacterium
ATATTTTCGATTTCATGGCGAACGACTCCGATCATATTATTTCTCATCCTCAGGTTTGCAGCCGGAGACAAGCTCTTCTATGGATCGGCGCGATGACTCCCGCCTTCTTTGGTTGCCGGCGCAGACGATCTCAACCCACCGTCAATTTAGGTTCGGTCGCGTATGCCGCCGCGCCACCGGCTTGCGTGGTGCGGCCCGAGCAAACCGAAGGCCCCTACTTCGTCGATGAGAAGCTGAATCGCGCCGATATCCGCGTCGATCCGACCGACGGTTCCCTCAGCCCCGGTGTTCCCTTACGCTTGCAGTTCACGGTCTCGCGCATTGCTGACGGACAGTGTCGGCCGCTAACCAGCGCGATCGTCGATGTGTGGCACTGCGATGCCGGCGGTATTTATTCTGACGTACGTGATTCCCGCTTCGATACCCGCGGAAAAAAGTTTCTCCGGGGCTATCAGGTGACCGACACAAAAGGCATGGCGCATTTCGACACGATTTATCCGGGCTGGTACGAAGGCCGCGCCGTACACATTCATTTCAAAATCCGCACTGATTTGTCGTCATCACGCGCGCGGGAGTTCACGTCCCAACTTTATTTCGATGAAACGATCACGGACCGGGTGCATCGGGAAACACCGTATAGTCACAGGGGACGGCGTACGACCATGAACGAAGGAGACTTCGCCTACCGCCGCGGCGGCAAGCAGCTCATTCCGACGCTTACCAAAGATCCGCAGGGTTACCGCGCAAGCTTCGACATCGGCCTCCACGCCGACTGAAACAGCCTACAATCCGTTAACAACCAATAGCGCCTACTGTCATTTGACCGAAGAAACAAAATCTTTCTTAGATCTCCGAGAAATTTTTAGCCCAGTTTTTTGTGAATTGATTTGCTTCTGCACGTCAATACTCTTCATGGCTCGGACAAGCTGTTGACAAGGCGCGCCCCCTCTCATATCTCCATCTAAAGATTATTACGGGAAAGCACATTCATGGCGACCAAACAGAATTTCATCATCGGCATTGACACCGGCGGAACGTTTACCGATGTCGTCGTACTGGGAGATTCGGGAGAGGTCTGGACGGCCAAGGCATCGACGACGCCGGATGATTTTTCCCGTGGTGTCATGGACGCGGTCGCAGAAGCCGCAGCGGCTGTTGGCGTTCAAACCAGCGAATTGCTCGGGCAAACCAAATTGTTCAAGCACGGCAGCACAGTGGCCACCAACGCTCTGATCACCCGCAATGGCTGCAAGGTCGGGCTGATCACCACCAAGGGCTTTGAAGATACGACTGAAATCATGCGCGCGATCGGCCGCGTCGATGGCCTTTCCGATGACGAGATCAAGCACGTCACCTGGATTACCAAGCCGGACCCTTTCGTGCCGCGAGAACGGGTGATCGGCGTACGCGAGCGGATTGACTATCAGGGCAACGAAATCGTGCCGCTCAATTGGGACGATGTCATGGAAGCGATTCGCCGCTTGATGCAGGAAGATCAGGTCGACGCCATTGCCGTCAGCCTCATGCATGCGTGGGCGAATCCCAAGCACGAGGAAGAGATTCGCGCTCTCACCGCCGAAGCCGACCCCCATCGCAAGGTGTACTGGTCTTTCGGCAGTGCGCTTTCGCAGGTGGCCGGCGAGTATGCGCGCACGAACACGGCGATTCTCAACTCTTATCTCGGCCCCACGGTGGAACGTTATTTGATCGGTCTCCAAAGTAAATTGCAGAAAGGCGGCCTCAAAGCACCGCTGTTGATCATGCAGGGCAATGGCGGTGTAGCGCATCGCGAGCATGTGAGCGCCATCGCCAATCTGCAATCCGGTCCCGCGGGCGGGATGATCGCATCCGCGTATATCGCCGGCCTTTTGAACCAGAAAAACGTCATTACCACCGACATGGGTGGTACGAGCTTCGATGTCGGGCTCATCACCGAAGGATACTGGCGCTACGCCCAAGAACCCATCGTCGAGCGCTTTCGCATGCAGCAGCCGATCATCGATATCGAATCCATCGGCGCGGGCGGTGGCACCATCGCTCACGTCGAAGCGGAAACCGGCCGGCTGCTCGTCGGGCCGCGGAGCGCCGGCGCGAGCCCGGGTCCGGTTTGTTACGATGCGGGCGGCGAACAGGTCACTGTAACCGATTGCGACCTCGCTCTTGGCGTGATCGATCCCGCCTACTTTCTCGGCGGCCGCAAGAAACTGAACAAAGACAAGGCGCTCCACGCGATCGAGGAACGAATCGCGCGGCCATTGAAACTCAAAGTTAGTGAAGCGGCCGCCGGTGTCTACGATATCGTCAACGCGAAAATGTCGGACCTGATTCGCCGCCAAGTGGTGCGTACCGGCTATTTGCCGGAGGAGTTCGTCATTTATGCATTCGGTGGCGCCGGGCCGGTGCACGCCTCGGGTTTTGCCGCCGAACTCGGCATCAAGAAAATATACATTTTTGCCACTTCACCGGTGTTTTCCGCTTTCGGCGCGGCCGCAGCCGACGTGATTCGCACCCGTGTCATAAGTTGCCAGTATGTGATGCCGGCCGATCCGGCGGTGATCAATCATCGGCTGGACGGGATCGAGAAAGAAATGGCCGGCGCTATGACCGGCGAGGGTTTCAAGCCGAATCAGGTCGAGTTCCGTAGGTATTTCACCATGCGTTATCGCCGCCAGAGCGCTGGTGTGGAGATGCCGGTGAGCTTTGATCGATTCAGCGCCAAGCGCATGAGCGAAATCCAGTCCGCCTTCGAGCAAAAATACGAGGAGCTTTACGGCGTGGGCGCCGGTTACTCAAGAGCCGGCATCGAAATCAGCGAGATCCGGGTTGACGCGGTCGGCAAAGTCGCCAAGCCAAAGCTCAGCGCAAAACGGAAAGCCAACG
>DATIEH010000239.1:0-11343 GCA_035455905.1 Binatia bacterium
TGCATCTTCAATGCTAACGACCTGATCCCGCAATTTGGGTCAAGCGCTCAGACAATCGACAATCGAAAATCCCAAATCTAAAATCAGTCATGCCTTACATCATCGGCACCGCCGGCCACATCGATCACGGCAAAACGAGCTTGATCAAAGCGCTCACCGGCACGGACACCGATCGGCTCAAGGAAGAGAAAGAACGCGGCATCTCGATCGATTTGGGATTTGCCCACCTCGATCTGCCGGACGGCACTTCGGCGGGCGTGGTGGACGTGCCCGGACACGAGCGCTTCATCAAGAATATGCTCGCCGGCGCCCACGGCATCGATCTCGTCCTTTTCACAGTGGCCGCCGACGACGGGGTCATGCCGCAAACTGAGGAACACTTTGACATCGTCCATTTGCTCGGCGTCAAGATGGCGATTTTCGTGATCACCAAGGCGGATCTGGTCTCGGAGTCCCGCGTCCGCGAAGTCGAAGAGGAAATCGATATCCTGACGGTCGGCACAAATCTGGAAAATTCGCCTAAAGTTGCTGCGTCTTCGCTCACCGGGCAAGGTCTCGAAGAGCTGAAGCAGTTAGTCTCGAAAACCCTAAGGGCCGCGATCCAAACCACCCCAACGGGCTACTTTCGTTTGCCGGTGGACCGCGCGTTTGTCCTGCAGGGCCATGGCGTCGTGGTCACCGGAACCGCGCTGAGCGGTGAGGTCAACGTTGGAGAGCAAGTGCGCTGTTTACCGGGAAATTATCTTTTCCGTGTGCGCAGCCTGCAGGTTCACGGAAAAGCCGTCGACAGAGCGGGTTGGGGTCAGCGGGTTGCGATGAATCTCACCGGCCCCGAGCGCGCTTCGATTGAGCGCGGTCAGGTGATCTGTCATGAAAAGCTGTCTTTGACGTCGGACCGCTTCGATGCGTTTCTCGAGGTCCGGCCGGCCGCCGCCAAAGGCATCAAGAATCACCAGCGGCTGCGCATTCACATGGGCGCGGCTGAACGTCTAGCCAAGATCATCTTGCTCGGCGGCAAAGAAAAACTCGATGCTAAAGAATCGGCTTACTGCCAGATTACCTTGAACGAACCGCTGCTGGTGATGCGCGGCGATCATTTTGTCGCCCGCGACGAAACCGCGCAGCGCACTCTCGGTGGCGGCATCATCATTCACCCGCGCGCTAGTCGGCATAGAAAAAACGAGACAGATTTGCTGTCGCGACTCGAGACTCTGCACAGAGGGAACCTCGCTCAAGTCGTGGAGACTTTTCTCGCTGAAGATGCGGCATTCGCCTTGCCCATCGAATCGATTTATCAGTTCATCAATGTCCGTGAGGAAGAAGCTCGGGCCAAGATCGAGGGCCTTGATACTCTGCGCGCCCTCAATGCCGAAGGCGACACGCTTTATACCACCGAGGGGAAGTGGAATCAGCTCCGGGAACAGATGCTCAGATTGCTAAAAGGTTTTCATTCGGCGCATCCGCTTGTCCCGGGAATGGACATGGAAGAACTCCGTGGCAAGCTTCGCTACGAGCTTGCGCCGAAGGTCTTCCGCGCCGTCATTGAGCTTTTCCTGGGAGAGAAGCTCATCGCTCGGGAAGAAAATCTGTTGCGGCTGGCAACGCATCGGGTCCAGCTCGGCGGCCAGGAAAAACTCTTGATGGACAAGATCAAGCAAATTCTCGGTGCCCAGCCGCTGGCCCCGCCGGATCTAAAAGAACTTGAAAAACAGGCTGGGGTGTCGCGTCAGCGCTTGAGCGAAGTCATGCGCCTTTTGGAGCGCGAGGGCTCGGTGGTCCGGGTGACCACCGACATGTATTTTCTCGCCAGCAGCATCGAGCAATTGCGTGCGACCCTGAAAAAGTATTTGACCGAAAAGGGCGAGATGACCGCGGCTTCGTTTCGTGATCTGATCAATTCCAGCCGTAAATACACTATTCCGCTTCTGGAGTACTTCGACCGCGATGGCCTCACCATCCGGGTTGGTGACGTTCGCCGCTTGAAATCTTCGCCGGCGGCCGACCGAGCCCGCACGGCGCGTTGAAAAGCGTCGGCTATCGATCTACAGTTGGCGCGTATGCTGCTTAAAAACAAAAAGCCAGTGCGGCTGACGCAAGAGGTCAAGGCCGCGGGTTGAGCCGCTAAGCTCGGCCCCGCCGACCTCGCGCAAGTTTTGCACGAGCTCCCCAAGTTCAGGGATCCCGATCTGCTTGTCGGCACCGAGACCGCCGACGACGCGGGTGTGTATCGACTCCGACCCGATCTGGCGATCGTCAACACAGTGGATTTTTTTACACCGATCGTCGATGACCCCTATATCTTTGGCCAAATTTCCGCGACCAACTCCTTGAGTGACGTCTACGCCATGGGCGGCGAGCCCAAGACCTGCATGAACATCGTTTGCTTCCCCAAAGGCAAGATGGACATTGAAATTCTGGGCGAGATTCTCAAGGGCGGCGCTGAAAAGGTGAAAGAAAGCGGCGCGGTCGTGGTGGGCGGTCACAGCATCATCGATGACGAAATCAAATTTGGGATGGCCGTTACCGGCGTGATTCACCCCGACAAGATCCTGCGCAATGTCGGTGTTCAGGAGGGCGACGTGCTCATTCTCACGAAACCGCTCGGCACGGGAATTATCACGACAGCGCTCAAAAAGGGCAAGGCTTCGGAGGAAAGCGTCAATGAAGCGGTTCAATCAATGACAACACTCAACGCCACAGCCGCCGAGGTTGCCCACAAACACCCTGTTCACGCCTGCTCCGATGTCACCGGTTTTGGCATTCTCGGCCATGCGCTGGAAATGGCGAGCGGCAGCGATGTCACCCTGGTGATCGAGTCGGCCAAAATGCCGTTATTGCGCGGCACGCCGCGGCTGGCCGAAAAAGGCTACATCACTGGCGGCTGCAAGCGGAATAAAGACTATTTGAATGACAAAATGCTCATCGATAAAAACATCCGCGAAGGCCTTGTCGAAGCAGCGCTCGACCCGCAGACCTCGGGTGGGCTGCTCTTCGCGATCGCCAGGCGTCATGCGGCGAAACTGCTCGAGGATCTCCATGCCGCCGGCGTTTCTCACGCCACTGAAGTCGGTTACGCAACTTCTTTGCAAAAAGCCTGGGTACGTTTGGTTTAAGCAGCACTTCACACCTTGCAGTAGCGTTCCCGCGCTCGTCGAGCAGGCGGAATTTTTTCTTTGAGGCGAGTAATCGGCGCGAGGGTTTGTTAAGCTACCAGCAAAATGCCGGTTCGCGATTCGCTTCAAAACCTCGCCCGACTTTACCAGCTCCAGACCGTTTACCGCGATGGGTTCGGACAGATGCGCGCCGCTCCTGCGGAAGCGATTCTTGCCGTTCTTAGATCCCTCGACGCTCCGATCAACTCGCAAGACGATGTTCCCGGTGCGCTCCGCCAACGCCGTCAGGAACTCTGGCAACGCCCGGTCGAGCAGGTGCTCATCGCCTGGGAAGGCGCTCCGCTAGTTTTCAAAATACGCGTGCCAAAACGACTGACCGAAGCCACGAGAAAATATCAAATCGTTCTTGAAACCGGTGATCTCGTCGAAGGCGAGTGTGGCATCGGTCACCGCGTCTACACGAGTGAGGTTGAAGGAATTCAGTATGTCGCGCAGAGTTTTACGATTCCACCGCTTCCTCTGGGATACCACCGACTCGAGCTGCAGCTCGGCGATTTCAGGGTCGCGTCTTTCGTGATTTCAGCGCCCGCTCAAGCTTATGGTTCCTCGAGCAAAAAATCGTGGGGCGTTTTCTGTCCGCTTTACGCCTTGAATTCGAACCGGAGCTGGGGTGCCGGCGATTATACGGATCTCGCGGCATTCGCCGATTTCGTCGGTGATTTGAAGGGAGCGGCGGTCGCCACTCTGCCGATGCTCGCAAGCTTTCTGGATGAGCCCTTCAATCCTAGTCCCTATGCGCCCGTGAGCCGGCTCTTTTGGAACGAGTTTTACCTCGACGTCCAGCGCATCCCCGAGTTCGAGCAGTGCGCTTCCGCCCAAGCGCTAGCAAACTCCCCCGCGTTTCGCCGCGAACTGAGCGAGGTCCAGGGCAAATCCCTGATCGATTATCGTAAGTGTATGGCGCTCAAGCGCCAGGTCATCGAGGAGCTGCTAAGCTCGCTTCGATCGAAGGATTCGCAACGCCGAAGAAGTTTCAAGCGCTACGCCACCACTCATGCGACGGCGCGAGATTACGCCGCCTTCCGCGCCGAGGTCGAGCGCTACCGTACGGTCTGGTTCCAATGGCCGGATGCCGCGCGCTCTGGAACCTTGCGCCCCGGCGACTACGACGAACACGCCTATCAGTACCATCTCTATGTCCAGTGGCAGTGTGAGGAACAAAATCGTTGGCTGCGCAACAGCGCAAAAGAACGCGGCGTGTTTCTCTATCTTGACTTCCCGCTCGGCGTCAATCGCGACGGTTACGACGTATGGCGCGAGCGGAATCTATTCGCTTTGGACGCCAGCGGCGGCGCGCCGCCAGACGGCTTGTTTCTCAAGGGCCAAAACTGGGGTTTCCCTCCCTTCAATCCCGATGCCATGCGGCGCCAGCGCTATCGTTATTATATCGATTGCCTGCGCCATCACATGGCTTTGGCGGGAATGCTGCGCATCGACCACATCATGGGCTTGCATCGCGCGTTCTGGGTGCCTGCCGGCTTCAGTGCCGCCGAAGGTCTATACGTTCATCAGCGCGGCGACGAATACTACGCGATCTTGAGCCTCGAATCGCACCGCCATCAAGTGCAGATTGTCGGCGAAAACCTCGGCACGGTTCCGTTCTATGTGAACGAGGCAATGGCGCGCCGGAATCTTTTAGGCATGCACGTGGGTGTTTTCGGTGTGAATGCCTCCAGCGAGCGGGCGCTGGACAATGTTGCAGTGAATACCGTAGCGAGTCTTAATACGCATGATACCACTCCGTTCATGGGCTTTTGGACCGGCGCAGACATTGAAGATCGGTTTCAGCTGGGTTTGCTGACACAAGCGCAAGCCGAGCAGGAGCAGCAATTCCGCGCGGCCCAACGCCTGGCGCTCATTGAATTTCTCGAATACCGCTGCTTGTTGAGTAAAGATCATGCGGCTCCCGATGCCGTCCTTAAGGCTTGGCTCGCGTTTCTCGCCCAAAATGAAGAAGCCTTCTTGTTGATCAACCTTGAAGATCTTTGGCTCGAGCCGGCGCCGCAAAACACCCCCGGGACCTGGCAAGAGCGGCCCAACTGGCAGCGCAAAGCGCGTTTATCTCTCGAAGCGATCCGCCAGTCGGAGAGCATCTTACAACTGCTGAAATCCATCAGCGACATTCGTCGCCGAGTGGGCTAAAATAGGCAGGTATGGGTCAGGCTTCGAGTTTCAGCGGTGGCGCTGATCTTGGCCAACCAAGACACTCCGCAAACTAACGGTGCACAATTTTCCTGTTTTCAATTCAACTCACGCCCATCTGAAGTCCTCTAGCGACACGAATCGCTCGCCATCCTCCACCCCAAGCTGGCCGCAATGAAAATCGCGTTGATCGCGTCGGAAGTCACTCCCTTTGCTAAGACCGGCGGTCTGGCCGACGTCCTCGGAACGCTTTCTGTGGCTATCCAACAGCTTGGCAACGAGGTCTTTGTGATTGCGCCGGCGTACGGTTCTGTTCTCCGGGGCGGCTTTACACTGCGTGAAACATCCATGCAGTTTTCTGTGCCTGTGGCCGATCGAATCGTACCAGCGGAGATTTTGGAGAGCTCGATTGGCAATCGGGTCACGATCTATTTCATTCGCGCCGATCAGTACTTCGATCGGGAATTTCTTTACAGCACGCCAACGGGAGATTATCCGGATAATTCCGAGCGCTTCGTTTTTTTTAGCCGCGCGGCGTTGGAGCTGCTCCAGCACCGGCCCGCGGACATCGTTCATTGTCATGACTGGCAAACAGCCCTGGTTACCGTTTATCTCAGGACTCAGGCTGCTCGATACAGCGAAGTATTACGGGCCAAAACCGTCTTCACCATCCACAATCTTGGCTTTCAAGGCATCTTCGGCCCGGCCGACTGGCCCCTCTTAAATCTCGACGGGAGCCTCTTTACGCCGCAATTTTTCGAATTTTACGGCAATATTAACTTCGTAAAGGGGGCGCTCATTTTTGCCGATAAGCTCACCACTGTGAGCCCGTCTTACGCGGCCGAAATCTTGACTCCTGAGCAAGGTTTCGGTTTGGAAGGCGTGCTGCGCCAGCGCGCCGGCGATCTTGTCGGTATTCTCAACGGGGTAGACTACCAGTTATGGAATCCCTGGACAGATCCGTTTCTGACGGATCACTACGGTGAAAACAGCCTTAGCCAGAAAAGCGCTTGCAAAGAAAAACTCAGTCAAATGGTGGGCCTTCCAGACCGGGAAGACATGCCTATCATCGGCATGATCTCGCGGCTGACGCCGCAAAAAGGCGTCGATCTCGTTGCAAGCCTGCTGGACACTCTGATGGCGCGCGGCGTTCAGTTAATCCTGCTGGGCAACGGCGACGTGCGCTATGAGAACTTTTTTCTCGCTTCGATGGCGCGTTTTCCCGATCAAATTGCGGTGCGTATCGGCTTCGACGAACCTTTGGCCCATCACATCGAGGCAGGTGCCGACATTTTCCTGATGCCTTCGCTTTACGAACCCTGCGGTCTCAATCAAATGTTCAGCCTAAAGTATGGTACCATACCGGTGGTACGTGCGGTCGGCGGGTTGAAGGATACTGTTCAGCAGTGCAACGTGGGCGCAAACTCGGGGACGGGCTTTCTTTTTGAACCTTATACATCCGACGCATTACTCGCTGCCGTCGATGAATGCCTGGCGGTTTATCGAAACCGGCCGGCCTGGAGCGCTCTGCAGCGCCGAGCGATGGGGATGGATTTTTCCTGGAATCGCTCGGCAAAAAATTACACGGACCTGTATCGGCAACTCGTGAGTTAGGGGGAAAATCAAAAGAGGAAAATGATGTACGTCTTAGGCGTGGTACTCGCGGGCGGACGTGGCGAGCGCCTCTATCCGCTGACACAGCACCGGGCCAAACCCGCCGTGCCCTTCGGCGGCCGCTATCGAATCATTGATTTTGTCCTGTCGAATTTTGTCAATTCCGGCATCTTGTCGATCTATGTCCTGACTCAGTTCAAAGCCCAATCATTGCTCGAGCATCTCGATCGCGGTTGGCGCACCAGCGACTTTCTCGGCGAACACTTCGTCACTCCGGTGCCGGCGCAAATGCGTTCCGGAGAGGATTGGTATCAGGGCACCGCCGATTCAGTCTATCAAAATCTGTATTTGTTGGAGCGTCACAGCCCCAAGCTCGTAGCCGTATTTGGCGCCGACCACATCTATCGCATGAACGTGCGCCAGATGATCGATGAGCACCAAAAGAAAAACGCGGGTGTTACCGTCGCGGCCCTGCCCGTGAAGATTGAAGAAGCGTGCCAGTTTGGCGTGATCGAAATTGATAGCGACTGGCGCATCGTCGATTTCCGTGAAAAACCGAAAGATCCTAAGTCCATTCCCGGTGAGCCCAATTTTGCGCTGGTCTCGATGGGCAATTATCTGTTTAATAACGACATCCTCGTAGACGCGCTCAGCGCCAACGCCGAAAAACCGGAAAGCACGCACGACTTCGGCCGCGACATCCTGCCCGAGCTGATCGGGAACCAGCGCGTTTATGCTTATGATTTCCGCAAAAATCGTGTGCCGATACCGTCGAAAGGCGAAGAGCCGAGTTACTGGCGTGATCTCGGCACCATCGACGCCTATTACGAAGCGAGCATGGATCTTTGCTCCATTGATCCGTCGTTCAATCTCTACAATCGCAGTTGGCCGCTGCGAACCGTTGGCTATTTTGACCCGCCCGCGAAGTTCGTCTTCGATTGGAAAGATCGCCAAGGCATGGCGGTCAACTCCGTGGTCGCCGAAGGAACCATTATCAGCGGCAGTTATGTGCACAATTGCGTGGTGGGAAGAAACGTGCGCATTCACAGTTACAGTCAAATCGAAGACTCGGTGATCATGGACTGGGTGGAGATCGGGCGCGGCTGCAAAATTCGCCATGCGATCATCGACAAAGCCAATGTGATTCCGTCCGGCACGTCAATCGGTTACGACACGGAAAGCGATCAGGAGCAATATAAAGTTTCACCGGGTGGCGTGGTCGTATTGGCGCGCGGCCCGCGCAAAACCACCTGGATTATGAATCCGTAGGCTCGAACTCCTCCGCTGTCAGCCGGGCGAATTTGTCCGAGCCCCGGAGTCACGCATGAAACGGTTCATCTGCATCCACGGCCATTTTTATCAGCCACCACGAGAGAATCCCTGGCTCGAAGCGGTCGAGCTGCAAGATTCGGCGGCGCCGTACCACGATTGGAACGCCCGGATTACCGCCGAATGCTACGCGCCAAATTCGGTATCGCGAATTCTCGACGAGCAGAACCGTATCATTAAGCTGGTCAACAATTATGCGAAGATGAGCTTTAACTTTGGTCCCACCCTGCTCTCCTGGCTGGCAGAAAACTCGCCTGCTGTTTACGAGGCGATCCTCGCGGCCGATCGGGAGAGCGTCAAAAAATTCTCCGGCCATGGCTCGGCCATCGCGCAGCCCTACAATCACATGATTATGCCTCTGGCCAACCGGCGTGATCGCATCACACAGCTTGCCTGGGGCATTCGTGATTTTGAAACCCGCTTCAAGCGTAGGCCCGAAGGGATGTGGTTGCCGGAGACCGCAGTTGACCTCGAGACTCTTGAGTTGCTCGCGGATTTTGGCGTGCGCTTTACCATCCTCGCACCGCACCAAGCCGCCCGCACGCGGCGCGTTGGACAGTCGGAGTGGCTGGAGATCGAGAATGGAGGCATCGATACCAACCGGGCCTACCAGCAGCGGCTGCCCTCCGGAAGATCCCTGGCGCTATTCTTCTACAATGGCCCGATCGCCCGCGCCGTGGCTTTCGAGGGTCTGCTCTCGCACGGCGAACGGTTCATCGAAAGATTGTACGACGCCTTTTCGGCGCAAGACGAGCAGGAACAACTGGTTCACATCGCCACCGATGGCGAGAGCTACGGTCACCACCATCGCTTCGGTGACATGGCCTTGGCCTACGTTCTGGACCGCATCGAGGCTGACTCGCAGACGGCCCTCACGAATTACGGTGAATTTCTCGCACGACACCCGCCGACTAACGAAGTGGAAATTGTCGAGGAAAGTTCCTGGAGCTGCGCCCACGGTATCGACCGCTGGTGGAGCAGTTGCGGCTGCAACTCCGGGGCGCACCCGACTTGGAACCAACAGTGGCGGACGCCGTTGCGCAATGCTCTCGACTGGCTGCGCGATACCATCGCGCCGCGATGGGAACAACACGCAGGAAAATTGCTGAATGATCCCTGGGCGGCACGAGACGCATACATCGATGTGGTCAATGATCGATCAGCCCAAAGCGTTGACAATTTTTTCGCGCGCCACGCGGCGCGACCGCTCAATACAGATGATGCGGCGACGGCGCTCAAGCTCCTCGAAATGCAGCGTCACGCCATGCTGATGTATACGAGCTGCGGTTGGTTTTTTGATGACATCGCCGGCATCGAGGCCGTGCAAATTCTCCAGTTCGCCGGACGGTCGGTCCAACTCGCACAAAACCTTTTCGGCGATTCTCTGGAGAGCCAATTGACGCAGCGTTTGTCGGCGGCAATCAGCAATCTTCCGGAACAGGGCAATGGCGCGCAAATATATGAGCGGCGCGTGCAATCGGCCAAAGTGGATTGGGAAAAGCTCGCCGCTCACTACGCCATTAACAGCGTATTCGAACAATTTCCGCGGGAAACCACGATCTATTGCTATGACGTGGCCAGTATTCATCGTCAGGTTTTTCCCATTGGGCGAGCGAAACTGGTGTTCGGGCAGACCGAACTCCACTCGAAAATAACCCGGGAGTCGAAGCGCTTGCATTATGGAGTGCTTTATCTCGGCGATCACAACATCAGCGGCGCTGTGGCTGAATTTCCGGACGATGAAACCTATCGAGAAACCCTCCGGGAGACGCTGGATCGATTCACTCGCGCCGATCTGACCGGGGTGGTTCGGGTGATGGCGCGACGTTTCGGCGACTCGAATTACTCACTGCAATCGCTGTTTCGTGACGAGCAAAGAAAGGTTTTGGAAACCATCCTGGAGAGCAGTTTGCTGGAAGCGGAAGCTTTGTATCGCCAAATTTATGAGCAGCGAGCGCCGATCATGCGATTTCTGACCGATCTCAATATTCCGCTGCTCAAAGGATTTTCCGCTGCCGCCGAGGTGGTCCTGAACAGCGATCTGCGCCGAGCACTGGAACGAACCGCCATAGACGTTCAACAGGTGATTAAAAAAATCGATACAGCAAAGATCGAGGGCGTGAGCCTCGACAGCAATATCCTGGAATTTGCGTTTCGGCACACTTTCGAGCACACGGCATCGAGGTTTGCCGCCGACCCGTCGCTTGCCGCGCTGCGGGAACTTCAGGATACGGCAGACCTGCTTCAGTATTTCCCGTTCCCCGTGAATCTCTGGACAATTCAGAATATTTTTTATGGACTGTTGCAAAAGTGCTACCCAGCCCAGCGCGACGCGCAAATGCGCGGCGATGAAACGGCGCATGCCTGGGTAAGTTCCTTCGCGGAGCTTGCCCGTAAGCTCGGAATAAAGGTCTCCTGAGATCACGTCAACGAAGGAGTTCGATGCCATCTGTGGATCCATCGCCTCGTCCCGAAAAACTTCGAGTGCTCGTCGTTGACGACGAGAAAAACATTCGGACGACGTTGTCTCTTTGTCTCGAGCAACTAGGCTGTGACGTAACCGCGGTTTCATCGCTGCAGGGTGCTCTCGAGGCGATCGCAAAGCACCCGTATGAGTTGGCTTTTCTGGACATCCGCCTTGGTGAAGCCAGCGGTCTTGACCTGATTCCCAAGCTGCTAGTCGATTGCCCGAACTTGTCGATTGTCGTAATGACGGCGTACGCGACCATCGACAGCGCAGTCGCAGCGATGAAACGCGGCGCGGTTGATTACTTGCCCAAGCCCTTTCAACCTGTGCAGATCCGCCATGTCATGGATCAATGCATGCAAGCGCGCGACTTGCGGCGGCAACTGACCGATCTCGAGAATCGGCTGAGCGAAGCGGCACCCGAGGTAGAATTAGAGAGCGACTCGCCCAACGTACGCGTGGTGCTCGAAACCGCAAAGCGTGCCGCGGTTTCGGACGCCGCGATTCTATTGCGCGGCGAGAGCGGCACCGGAAAGACCGTGCTCGCACGGATGATGCATTCGCTCAGTCCCCGCAGCAGTAAACCTTTTGTGGTGGTGAACTGCCCGACTCTATCCG
>DATIEH010000240.1:0-2724 GCA_035455905.1 Binatia bacterium
AGAATCTCTTCTCGGATTGATTGTGCTTGAGGATTGAGAGCACCGTCAGAACGGCGCTGGGCGATACCGGCTAAGCTGTGTCTGAAGGCGTTCTGGTTGCCTGGTGCCCTGATCTGCCGCGTATGCCTTCCCAGGACCTATAGCATAGCGGATGGAGCGGGGTTTTGCCTGCCAATTGGCGGGATTCGATTTGCCAAGCGGCGGATGGATTCGTTTTTTGCGCGGTTTTTCTTCTATCGACCCGGCTGAAAGCGAGCTATTCGATTGCGAGAGACTTCATCAGCCGCAGCAAATATCTGCTCTCGAGCCCTAGCAAACGCGCCGCAGCGGCACGATTACCGTGCGTCTTTCGTAAAGCTTTGAGTACCAATTCCTTCCGCGTGGCGTTCACCGCATCGCGGTAAGATAAACCTTCTGATTCTGGCAGAAGCGCTTCAGTCCCAAAGCGCGACGGCAGATCCGTTGTTTCGATTACGGCTCCCGAGCCCAGCACCACGGCGTGCTCGATGGCATTGGCTAATTCGCGGACGTTGCCCGGCCATTCATACGCCATCATTTCTGCCATCGCTTCCTGGCTAATCTTAGTGACACTGCGTCGGGTCGCAGTGGAAAACTTTCGCAGAAAGAAATCTGCCAGGCCCGGAATGTCTTCCTTGCGTTCCCTAAGTGGTGGTAGGGTAATCGCAACGACATTAAGTCGATGATAAAGATCCTCCCGAAAATCGCGGCTCCTGATAGCCGCACTCAAATCGCGATTTGTCGCGGCAATTACTCTCACGTCGACGGAGATCGGCGTGGTCCCGCCGACTCTTTCGAATTCGCGCTCCTGTAAAAATCTTAAAAGCTTTGCCTGGAGCTCTTGGGAGAGATCGCCGATCTCGTCGAAAAAAATAGTCCCGCCGTGCGCCACTTCGACCTTGCCCTTCTTGCGCCGCTGCGCGCCGGTGAATGCTCCCGGTTCGTAGCCGAACAGCTCGCTTTCCAGGAGATCCTTGGAAAGCCCGACGGAATTGATCGCGATGAACGGTCGCTCCGCTCTTTCGCTCCAGTTGTGGATCGAGCGCGCAAAGATTTCTTTGCCCGTCCCGCTTTCACCTAGGAGTAAAACCGTCGCACTGCTGGCGGCTGTTCTTCGGGCCAAATCGACGGCCTGCTTCATCTTGGCGCTTTCACCGACAATCAAACGATAGCGCTCTCCCATCTCCTGGGAGAGGACTTCGACACCACGCTTCAGCTTCTGTCGTTCCAGTGCTTTTCCCACGACGTGAGTGAGATGATCAGGTTTGAAAGGCCTTGTAATGAAGTCATACGCGCCTTGTTGGATGGCCTCGACAGCGCGCTCGATGGTGCCATAAGCTGTAATCATGATGACGGGAGTATCGTCTTCCCGCTTGTGCAGTTCTCGCAACACATCCATGCCCGTCAAATCGGGCATCATATAGTCAAGAATAATCAGATCGGGCCGGAAAGCGTCGAGTTGCTCAAGCGCCCGAGAACCGGCATCCGCGGTTTCGACGCTGTAGCCGGCGCGGGCCAAGACTTGTTCTAAAATTCTCCGGTTCGAAAGCTCGTCGTCAACGATCAAAATATTTTCGCTCATGGATTAATTTTTAAGCGGCTGTCTTCGAGTTATTATCCAGTGGCAGCGTCACCGTAAAGGTCGAGCCGACATTCACTTCACTCGAGACCTCGATGCTCCCACCTAGTAAATCAACGAGCCTCTTAACGATGGCGAGACCCAGACCCGTGCCACGATACTTCTTGCCGTTCGCCGAGCGGCCGCGGTGAAACTCTTCGAAAATCCGGTTCAAGTCTTGCGCGGGAATTCCAATTCCGGTATCCGAAACGACCAACTTCAGCGATCCGTTGTGGCGGGCCGCGATGATACGAATTTCGCCGCGCTCGGTGAACTTCGCCGCGTTGTCCAAGAGATTAAGGATGATTTGAGCTATTTTGTCCCGGTCCGTGTTGAGGATAGGCAAGTCCGGAGTAACATGGCGTACGACCTGGACATGATTTCTACCCGCTGTAGATCCGACTGCTAAGACAGCGCCGCCAATTATTTTCTCCAGATCGACGGGCTCCACTTGCACTTCTAATTTTCCGGCCTCGATCTTGGCGAAATCCAGAAGGCTATCGATGAGAGTGAGCAGGCGCTCGGCATTATTGAGGAGATCTTGGAGATTCTCCTGCTGCAATGGGGAGATCCGGCCTTCGGCATCTGACAGCACTAGGCCGCCATAGCCGATAATCGCGCTCACAGGAGTGCGCAGTTCATGATTGACGTTGGCGAGAAACTGAGATTTGAGATCGCTGGCCGCTGCGAGTTTCTGGTTAGCAATTGTTAGCGCCTGGGTACGCTCGGCTACCTTGCGCTCCAGTTCTGTATAAGCCTCCCTAAGATGGGTGGCCATCTCATTAAACTCGTCAGCGAGAATCTCGATCTCATCGCCGGTCTTCATGTCAAGCTGATGATTCAAGTCTCCTTTGCCGATCCGTTCCACGCCGCGTTGAAGCGTCTCGAGAGGCCGAACGACCCGTTGCCTCATAAACAAACTCGCCAATAACGCCATAGTGAAGGCCACCATGAGAAGGGTCGCAGTTCGTAGCATTGAAGCGTAAAGCGGCGCGTAGGCTTCTTCTGCCGGCCGTTCAATGATAACAACCCAGTCAACGCTCGGAATGAACGCGTAGGAGCTGATTACTTTTTTGCCGTCCAGGTTA
>DATIEH010000241.1:0-4344 GCA_035455905.1 Binatia bacterium
CCGCATGTCCCTCGAATCTTGAGCCAGGAGATTGTGCCATAAACACCCCCGACAGAAACTACCATCCAGCGCTTCGATTTAAACGCAGCAGCGACCTACCACAATGACGACCCGACCCAAATCGGGCGAACCTCCAGGTCCGCTGAACGACTACGCACAAGAGGCACCGTCATTCCGGGCAAGCTGGCGAAGCTAGCGCGACCCGGAATCCAGGAGTTTCACAGAAGTCTGGATGCCGGTTTGCACCGGCATGACGACAAAGACCTCAGATATGTGATTCGATCAATAGTGGTTTTCCAGATCGCTAGAAGGCGTCCTCTTTCTCCAGCTTTCTGACCATGCGATCGTCGACCAAGTCTTCGGCCTTGAGGCCGCGAAACTTTTCGTTGGTCAACGCGAGCACGCGAATGCTGTTGCGGATCCCCTCCACCGTCGGAAAGATCCGTTTCGTGTATAGTTTGCGCATGAACTCATACCCTTCGACGGCATCTTCGGTCTTCGCTAAACGGAGCCATTGCACTAGGCTTTTCAGCACGGCGCTTTTGTTTTCCGGATTTTGAATAAACGTAATCCCCTCGAGCAAGGCGCGCAGCACGTTTTCGATGATATCCGGATGTTGTGCGACATAACTCTTGCGCGTATAGAGTCCCGAATCCAGAAAAGGAATGTTGAGATCGGCGAGATCGGCCAAAATTGGATAACCCTCGCGGCGCAAATTGGCCGCAAAAGTGTAACCCAGAACCGAGCCGCCGATGATTCCCGATGCGATGGACTGCGCGCGTACGCCGGTATTGCCGATGATCCGAAAGGTAATATTGTCGCGCTTGGGATCGAGGCCCCAGTGATCGAACGCCAGCATCGTAAACATCCAGTTGCCGCCGCCGAGGCTGGCGACGCCGATCTGTTTTCCTTTGAGATCGTTCGGCGTTTTGATGTCTTTCGTCACCGAAAAAGCCCCGATCAGTTTGTTGATAAATCCCGCGACGAAGACACCGTCCAACCCGTTCAGTACGGCGCCGAGACTCGTGCCCGACGTGGTACCATAGTAGAAATGCGATTCCCCCGCCGTGAGAGCGGAAAAAGCGATCGGCGCGCTCGGCATCAGCACCAGTTCCACGTCCAATTTATACTTGCGGAAGAAACCTTGGTTTTGCGAGACGATCAGCAGCCCTTCCCGCTCGCTGAAACTCGCCGGCGTGATAACGATTTTTGCCGGTGGCGCGCCGGCGCCAAACACCTGAGCTTCGGCACCAAAAAAGAGCAACAGGCAAATTCCCAGGATGATCGCCATGGCGTGCTTGACCTCACAAGAAGCGTGACCGGATCCTAGAAGGAAGCTCCAATAGGGTCAAGCAAGAAATCTCGACGTGTACTGCACACGGCTGTTATTGCATTCACCGCTGGCGCATTGTATTGGGCTCACCTATGACACCGCTGCGGCGCTCGTTGTTGGCAAAAAAATCCGGTGCGCTTTTATTGAGAGACGCCGGCGGAGCTTATGCGCTGCGGCCGATCCTCGGCCCGCTCCAACTCACCAGTCTCGGGATCGGCGCAATTATCGGCGCCGGCATTTTCGTTATTATCGGCGTCGTGGCCAAAGACAAAGCCGGCGCAGCAACGATGCTCTCCTTTGTCGTCGCCGGCACCGCCTGCGGTTTCGCCGCGCTGTGCTACGCCGAATTCGCTTCCATGGTTCCGATAGCCGGATCCGCGTACACCTATGCCTATGCCACCTTGGGGGAGCTTTTCGCATGGATCATCGGCTGGGATCTGCTGCTCGAATACGGCGTCGGGGCGGCCAGTGTCGCCCATGGCTGGTCGCACTACTTCGTTGATTTTCTCGGCCTGCTGCAAATTTACCTGCCGCCGGCGTTCATTAATTCTCCCTTCGATTTCGATCCGGGAAGCGGCCGTTTCGTTGCGACCGGCGCAATCGTCGATTTGCCGGCGCTGTTGATATCGGCGGCCCTGACGATCGTTCTCGTGATCGGTATCAAGCGCAGCGCCAACTTTAATTTTTTCATGGTCGTGATCAAGCTGGCGGTGGTGCTCCTGATCATTGCCGTCGGCATCTTCTACATCGACCCCACCAATTGGCACCCCTTCGCTCCCTACGGCTATGCCGGCGTGAGCCTTTTCGGCAAGACCGTGATCGGACAACATGGAGCGGGTGGCGAGCCCCTGGGAATGATGGCGGGCGCCGCCGTCGTGTTTTACGCATATATCGGCTTTGACTCGGTCTCCACCCACGCCGAAGAAGCGCGCGATCCGAGCCGCGATGTGCCGATCGGGATCATCGGTTCGCTCACGTTGTGCACCGTTCTGTACATTGCGGTCGCGGCGGTTTTGACCGGCATGGTTCCCTACCAGCAAATTGACATCGATGCGCCGCTCGCCAAAGCTTTCAGCCGAACCGGGTTGCCCTGGGCCCATGCATTGATTTCTCTGGGCGCGCTCACCGGCATCACCTCGGTCTTGATGGTGCTGATGCTGAGTCAACCGCGCATCATGCTGGCGATGGCGCGTGACGGTCTTTTGCCCAACCGCTTTTTCGGCGCGGTGCATCCCCGTTTCCGGACGCCGTGGAAATCGACGATTTTGACCGGCACCGTAGTTGGAGTCATGGGCGCATTATTGCCGCTCCGCATGCTCGCCGAGCTGGTGAACATCGGTACGTTACTCGCGTTCGTCATCGTCTGCGCGGCGGTATTGATCATGCGCAGAACGAATCCGGAAATGCCGCGTCCGTTTCGCTGTCCGCTCGTGCCGCTCGTGCCGCTACTCGGCATCGCGTTCTGCTTGTTGTTGATGTTTTCTTTGCCGGTGGAAAACTGGCTGAGATTGATCGTCTGGCTGCTGATCGGCTTCGCGATCTACTTCAGCTATGGGAGGTGGCACAGCGTGCTCGGGCGAACGCTCGCATAGCTTTTACGCGCTTGATTGCATCAAAGCGGTTTTCGCCCGATTTCCCGCAGCAGCTTGTCCCATTTCTCGGCAGCCTTGTCATACTGCTCCGTCGAGAGCCCGGCCTCGGGATACCAAAGCTTGAAGCTCACTGGTTTGAACGGGCTGCCATAGTCCAGGTCACCGAGAATTTTTGCCGCTTCGGGACTCAGAAGAAAATCCGCCAGCAGCGCGGCCGCATGCGGATGCGGCGCCCCGGCCACCAGCGCCACAGCACCTGCATTGGTGGGAACGATTTCCATCGCCGCCCAATCGATCGGAGCGCCTTTGGCTTTTGCTTCCAGAGCGTGATCGCGGAAGATCGTCGGCGACAGCGCCACTTCTCCTGAGATCACGAGATCGGCCATCGCGCGGCCGGAAATCGCGTGCAACGTGATCTCCTGCGCTTTCAACTTCCGTACGAACTCCTCGCCTTTTACTTTGACGATGCCGCCGACGGTGCGCGTGCCGGTTTCGTTCGAAACCAAGCCGATTTTTCCTTTGAGCTGAGGCTTGAGCAAATCGCTATAATTTTTCGGCACCAGCGCGGCGGGGATGAGATTGGTATTGTAACCGACGCCCATGTAAGTCTCGCGGTCGATGGTCCAATAGACAAGCCCGCGCGCAGCAGTTTCTTTCGTGGCCGGCGGATACTTGGCGAGATGGGGCGAAGTGAAAGCGATCAAAAGCTTGTTCTCGCGTAAAAAGCGCAAGGTCGGCAGCGTGGTTTCGATCGTATCGGCGATAATCTGCTTCGCCTGAGCCTCGGCGCTGATTTTGGTCATGATGTCCGAGCTGGTGCCGCGATAGGGTTCGATCTTGACGCCGGGATATTTCGCTTCGAAGCCTTTGGCCAGCTCTTTGTAAGAGCTCCCGGCGAGCGACGTATACCAAACTACTTTGCCCTCTGTTTTCGCTCCGGCCAGCAGGCGCTGCTCCCGATCGGCTCCCGCATACGCCGCGAGATCCGGAGCTGAAGTCGGATTTTTCTCCTGCGCCCATGCGCCGCTGATCCCATTAATGAGGACACAGATGATCGCAACGGGTCCGATTCGTTTCGCCAGGCGTTTCACGATTGCTCCTTTCGTATGTTGCGCTTCCTTACTGCGGCGCAGAATAACGCTCCTTGGCCCGGTTCTCGGAGACGTAACCCAAGTCGATATCGCGTTTGATCGCGTCGCTATCACGTTCCTCCGGTTTGCCGTATCCACCGCCCCCCGCCGTAAGAAAAGTTATCGTCTCGCCGGGATGAACCGCTAAATGGCTGAACTTTCCTGGCAGCCTCTCTGCTTTGCCGTTGCGTTGGATGATCGTCTCGTTCACGGCGCCTTCAGCGCCGCCGAGCAAACCCCAGGGCGGACATTTGATGCGATCGGTGTTGCGGCTCAGAAAAAAATTTTC
>DATIEH010000242.1:0-7541 GCA_035455905.1 Binatia bacterium
GGTGGTGACAACGCCGACGCGTTGGAAACGCTCAAGGAACTCTACGAGCCGTTTTTGCGCACCGGCAATCCGATTCTCGTCATGGACAGCCGAAGCGCGGAGATGAGTAAGTATGCTGCCAACGCGATGTTGGCGACCAAGATTTCGTTTATTAATGAGATCGCTTACCTGTGCGAAGAGATGCGCGCCGACGTGAGTGAAGTGCGGCGCGCCATCAGTCTGGACCGACGCATCGGACCGCACTTTATTTTTCCTGGCGTCGGTTACGGCGGGTCGTGTTTTCCCAAGGACATTCGCGCCATGATCGGCATGGCGGGGAACAAGGGGAGAATGCCGCTGCTCACGGCTGTGGAACAAGTGAACGAGCGCCAGAAAGGGCTGCTGTTCGACAAAGTCAAAAGCCATTTTGGCGATGACCTGTCGCGCTTGACGTTTGCGATCTGGGGGCTTGCTTTCAAGCCGCGCACGGACGACATGCGCGACGCTCCCGCGATCGTCGTCATCAAAGCGCTGTTGGACGCCGGTTCGCGGGTGCAGGCGTTCGACCCCGAGGCGATGGAAGAGGCCAGGAAAATTTTTGGCGATCGCATCCAGTACACGCATCGTAATTATGACGCCCTGCACGGCGCCGCAGCGCTGCTGATTTTGACCGAATGGAACGAATTTCGCCGGCCGGATTTTTTGCGCATCAAAGACCTGCTGAAGCAGCCGGTGATTTTCGATGGCCGGAACATTTTCGATCCCGCGGACCTGCGCAAGCTCGGGTTTACCTACTACTCGATAGGACGGAACGATGGCTAGATACCTGGTGACGGGCGGCGCCGGATTCATCGGCTCGCACCTGTGCGAGAGCTTCCTCAATCGCGGTCATGAGGTGCTCTGCATGGACAATTATTCCACCGGCGCAAAGCAAAACATCGGCACATTTCTCAAAAACTCGCGGTTTCGGTTTATCGATCATAATGTGAGCCGATACATCGAGGTACAGGAACCGCTCGATTATATTTTGCATTTTGCCTCGCCGGCGAGTCCCGTGGACTATCTTGAATTACCGATTCCCACGCTCAAGGTGGGAGCGTTGGGGACCCATAATACGCTAGGGCTCGCCAAGGCCAAGAACGCGGTTTATTTGCTGGCGTCGACATCGGAAGTTTACGGCGATCCACTGGTGCGGCCGCAAAGCGAAGAATATTGGGGCAATGTGAATCCGATCGGACCGCGCGGTGTTTACGACGAGGCGAAGCGCTTTGCCGAAGCCATGACGATGGCCTATCATCGCTTTCATGGATTGAACACGCGCATTGTGCGGATTTTCAATACGTACGGGCCGCGCATGCGCTTGCATGACGGCCGGGTCGTGCCTAATTTCATTATGCAGGCCCTCAAAGGAGAACCGCTGACGGTTTACGGCCGGGGTGAGCAGACGCGCAGTTTTCAATATGTCGACGATCTTGTCGCGGGCCTCAACAAGCTTCTCGAAAGCGATCATCATTTGCCCGTGAACATCGGCAATCCTCACGAGATGACCGTCTTGGGATTCGCAAAAAAAATCATCGAGCTTACTGGCTCGAAAAGCTCGATTATCTACAAGCCGCTGCCCGAGGATGATCCGCAAGTGCGCCAGCCGGACATCAGCAAGGCCAAAAAGCTTCTCGGGTGGGAGCCGAGAGTCCAACTCGAAGAAGGCCTGATAAAAACCATCGACTATTTTCGCGCTCGGCTTCAGGAACAAACGGCGTGAAAATCATTGTTACCGGGGGCGCGGGGTTTATCGGGTCCCACATTGTCGATGCTTATCTGGAGCGCGGTCACGAGGTGCATGTCTTCGACGATCTTTCCACCGGGCAAACGGCGAATCTCAATCCCAAAGCAAAACTGCACGAGGTGGATATTGCGGAGCGCGGCGCGGCAACACGTCTCGAACAGATCAAACCGGAAATTCTCTGCCATCATGCGGCGCAAATGGACGTGCGTCATTCCGTGGCGGATCCGACCTTCGATGCGCGCGTCAATATTCTCGGTTTTGTCAATCTGCTCGAAGCGGGCAAAAACTCTGGCTTGAAGAAAGTCATTTTTGCTTCTTCGGGTGGAGCGGTATACGGTGAGCAAGAAACATTTCCGGCCGCGGAGGACCACGTCACCCGTCCAGCCAGCCCTTACGGCGTGAGCAAGCGCGCCGGCGAGCTGTATCTTTCGTACTACTACCAAGCTTTTGGGTTGCCTTACACGGCGCTGCGTTATGCCAACGTGTACGGCCCAAGACAATCAACCCAGGGCGAAGCGGGCGTGGTGGCGATTTTTCTTTCTATGTTGTTGCAGGGCAAAACACCGATCATCAACGGCGACGGAAGACAGACTCGGGACTATGTCTATGTCGACGACGTGGTGGCTGCCAATATCGCCGCATTGCAGGCCGACTTTGTCGGCGAGGTGAACATCGGCACGGGTGTCGAGACCAATGTGCTAGAAATTTTCCGAAACTTACGCGAGGCTTTGGGAAGCACTACTGAAGCGCAACACGGACCGGCCAAGCCCGGCGAGCAGCGGCGGAGTTGCATCGATGCGCGACGCGCCGCACAGGTGCTCGGGTGGGGTGCCAAAATACCGCTTGGCGAAGGTCTGCGACGCACCGCTCACTGGTATCGGAATAGCCTCAGTCAATGACTCAGGATCACATTCGAAATTTCTCGATCATTGCGCACATTGATCACGGCAAATCGACGTTGGCTGATCGGTTGCTCGAGTTCACCGGGGCGGTGAGCGCCCGGGAGAGAACCGAGCAGATTCTTGATAGCATGGAACTCGAGCGCGAGCGGGGCATCACCATCAAAGCGAGTCCGGTATGCCTGCGCTATCGCGCGAAGGACGGCAAAGAATACAAGCTCAATCTGATCGATACCCCGGGGCATGTGGACTTCACGTATGAAGTCTCGCGCAGCCTTGCGGCCTGCGAAGGCGCGTTACTCGTGGTGGATGCCGCGCAGGGTGTCGAGGCCCAGACCGTGGCCAATGTTCACATGGCCCTCGATCACAATTTGGAAATTCTTCCGGTGATCAACAAGATCGATCTGCCGAGCGCCGAGCCTGAGCGGGTGAAAGCCGATATCGAGGACGTCATCGGGATCGATGCGTCGAGCGCCGTTCTGGCGAGCGCCAAGGAGGGCATCGGGACCGAAGAAATCCTCGAAGGAATCATCCATCACTTTCCACCGCCCAAGGGCGATCCTTCCGCTCCGCTCCGAGCTTTAATTGTGGATAGCTGGTTCGATCCTTATCACGGCGCTGTGGTGATGACGCGGATTTTCGACGGCGCTGTGCAAAAGGGCACGAAAATAAGGATGATGTGGAGCGGGCGCGCCTTCGAAGTTTTACGGCTGGGGGTCTTCTCGCCCGCACCGGTCGAGGTCGAAGAACTCAAGGCCGGCGAAGTCGGTTTTATGATGGCCGGCATCAAGGAAGTGGCTGAAACGCAAATCGGTGATACGATCACGACCGACGAGCGGCCTGCCCGTGAACCGTTGCCCGGTTTCAAACCGCTGAAACCGATGGTCTTCAGCGGACTTTACCCGACCGAGTCTGGACAGTATCAAGCTTTGCGCGACGCTTTGGAAAAGCTTCGGTTGAACGATTCATCGTTCACCTACGAACCGGAAACGTCTCAAGCGTTGGGCTTTGGCTTTCGCTGTGGGTTTCTCGGTTTGCTGCATATGGATATCGTCCGCGAGCGGCTCGAGCGCGAGTTTAGCCTTAGCCTCATCACCACGGCGGCGACCGTCATTTATCAGGTGATCACGACCGGCGGAGCCACACTCATGATCGATAATCCGGTCAAGCTGCCCAACGAATCGGAGATCGATCATATCGAGGAGCCGGTGATTCAGGCGACCGTTCATCTGCCCCAGGAGTTTCTCGGCGGAGTTCTGAAGCTCTGCGAGGAGAAGCGCGGCACGCAAAAAGAAATCCGCTACTTGGGGCCAAAGCGCGTCATGCTCGTCTATGAGTTGCCTTTGAACGAAATTGTCGTAGATTTCTATGATCGGCTTAAGTCGGTGAGCCGCGGTTACGCGTCGATGGATTACGAACTGGCGGGCTACCGCCCCGCGGACCTGGTCAAGCTCGATGTCCGAATCAACGGTGATGTGGTCGATGCGATGTCGATGATCGTGCATCGCGACAAGGCCTACTATCGCGGTCGCGATCTGGTGCAAAAAATGCGCGAGCTTATTCCCCGCCAGCTGTTCGAGGTCGTCATTCAAGCGGCGATCGGCAGCCGAGTCATTTCCCGGGAATCGGTCAAGGCCCTGCGCAAGAATGTCACTGCGAAGTGTTACGGTGGTGACATCACACGCAAGCGCAAACTGTTGGAGCGCCAAAAAGAGGGCAAGAAGCGGATGAAGCAGGTGGGCAAGGTTGAAATACCGCAAGAGGCGTTTCTTGCCGCGCTGAAAGTCTAGGGCGGGAGTTGTCAATGGCTTCAGAAAAGGCAAACAAGGTGAAAGATCAAAGTTTAGTGGAGAACTCGACCACGGTGAAAGCAAAATCAACCTTCCGCGAATATGCGGAAGCCATCATCATGGCGCTGGTTTTGGCGCTGTTTATCAGAACCTTCATCGTGCAGGCTTTTAAAATCCCGTCCGGCTCGATGATCCCGACTTTAGAGATTGGCGATCATATTCTGGTCAACAAGTTGTCCTATGGTGTGCGCATGCCGTTCCTCGAGCGCTATCTGGTGCAGTACGCCAACGTGCAACGAGGAGATGTGGTGGTTTTTATCTATCCGGAAGACCGGTCAAAGGACTTTATCAAGCGCGTGATCGCGGTGGCGGGTGATACGGTGGAAGTTCGCGCCAAAAAAATCTTCATCAACGGAAAGCAGGTCGAAGATCCGCACGCTCACTTCGCGGGTTACGATCCGCAGGCGGGCGCGGTGGGGAGCGGTGACGACTACGGGCCCAAGGTGGTTCCTCAGAGGCACATCTTCGTCATGGGCGATAACAGAGACCGCAGTTACGACAGCCGGTTCTGGGGGTTTGTGAATCTCGACGACGTGCGCGGTAAAGCCTTTTTGATTTACTGGTCGTGGGACGGTACCGACCGGTGGGTGCGCTGGGAACGCTTGGGCAGCATCATCTATTGATCGCGAATCTCATACGTATTAAACAAGCCTGTTCCACGGGGCTGGCGCAGCATGGCGCGCCCATACAAAATCGTTGTGATCTTCACTTGAGGAGCTGGGCAGAATATCGATGACCAAAAAGACAAAACTTTTCACGACCGCGTGGTCTGTGCTGGTTCTGATCTTGGTACTCGTGAATATTGTGATTGGTTTGGGCAATCAGTCCATTCAGGCAGAAGTAACCGAACGGCAACAGGAAATCGCCCAGACGATTCAGCTCGAAGCGCTCAATCGCCAACTCGTAACGGTACTCGCGAGCATGGCCGTAAAAACCAACGATGCGCAACTGAAAAAGCTTCTGGCGGACAGCGGGGTCAATGTTGGCGACAGCGTCGAAGCCTCGCCACAGAAGAAATAGGGGACAATGGCTGAAGAATCGGATCCGATTATTGAACAAGAAGAGATTGAAGAGCAGGTCGCCGTTGAAACGACCTGGTCGAACGTGCCGTTCATTATTACGCTGGCGGCGCTGACGGTCTATTTTGGTTTTCAAACGGTCCAGCTGATTTCGGAAAGAGGCAATCTCGGCCAAGTAAAAACCAGTCAGGAAGCGGCAATTCAGGAAGCGCAGAAAGTCCAAACTCAGTTCAGAAACCTGGTGACGAAAACCGGCCAATTGGCAGATCAGGGCCATGCCGGCGCAAAGATGGTTATGGAAGAGCTGCAAAAGCAGGGCGTCGGTTTCGCTTCCGCGCCAGCCGCGCCGGAAACCAAAGCGCCCCTCAGCAAACCAGAGACAAAATCGACGAAGTAGGCGTGACTATCCCCGCAAGCTTCGACTCGCTTGGCACAATCTTAGGCGAGCTCTTTTTTCCACTTCTCTCCGATCTTGTTCTTTAATTCCGGGCTCAATGCGTTTACCGGCGGGAACCGGTCGCGCCAGGCGTAGGGACGACAGGCGTTAAGGATCGCCCGACTGTTAACGAAATTACCGGCATTCCGCTGGTCGGGATGCATAGCGGGATCGAGCGGTGTGCTCCAGCAGCCATCGATAATGCTGATGGCGGTTTTAGGATCGCAGCGCGTTGCTACGGCCCAAATGACTTCCTTCATATCGGATGGATCGATGTCCTCATCCACCACGATGACAAATCGGCCGTGATAGTTGCCGGCACGGGAGCCGAGTGCGGCGATGCCGGCTTGTTGAGCGTGGCCATGGTAGCGCTGCTTCAACGACACGATGATAAAGGGCGCACCTCCCGCTGCCGCGGAACCGCCAACGTAACACCACACGCCTCTGATATCCGGGACATCGGCCTTTTCTAAATAATTCCAAATTGCCGCCGCCCCGATCGGCACGCCGAAAGTAATAAACGGCGGCTTGAGGGGCGGCGCACCCGCGATAATCGGATCATTGCGGTAATAGAGTTTTTTTACGCGAATCACAGGCTCGTCAGCAGCGCCATGGGCGTAGTAGCCGGGCCATTCGCCGAATGGGCCTTCGACGTGCACTTGTTCCTTTGGCGGCGGCACTTCCCCCTCAATGGCAATTTCGGCGCTGGCCGGGATCGGCAGCCCCGTTGCCTCGCCGCAGATGACGTCGACGGGTACGCCGCGTAGCCCACCGCAGTAATCGAATTCCGACATACCGTAAGGCAGCGACTGGCCCGCAACCAAAAACAATAATGGATCCTGTCCGAAAGTGACGATCACCGGACAACTTCGACCCTTTTCCCAATATTTTTCGCGCATGATGCGCGCGTGATGGCCGGGCGAGACATAGAGCCCAAGGGTATTCTTGTCGTGCACCTGCACCCGGTAAATACCGATATTCACCCAGCCGCCCTCTTCCGGTTCGCCGGTGATCACGCAGTCGGCGGTGCCGATATACCGCCCGCCGTCGAGCTCGTGCCAGTGGGGCGCAGGAAAGATCGTCATATCGATCTCGGCGCCGGTTTTTACATTTTCCAGAATGGGACCGTTTGAAACGACCCGAGGCGGAATCGGTTTGACGCTTTTCAGCAATTCTCTCCAGCGAGCGACCAGCTCGATTGGAGTGGCGTCGGCCGCCATACCCACAGTTAGTCCGGACCGAGTCGGGTTGCTGACGATATTCGAGACGACACGGAAATTTGCCGGATAGCCGGGAATCTGATCGAAGAGCACCATCGGCGATGGCTCTTTGAACGCGAACATCTCGGTCAGTGCGCCGATTTCCAGATTCCAATCGGCGCCGTGAATCTCTTTGACCTGGCCGAGCTCGCGGGCGGCGGCAATGAATTCGCGCAAATCGTTAAAGGGCATAATTTACTTTCATGAGAACCGGGTTGAGACCATGAAGGGCACAAACGTCACGAAGAAATTCTGAAAACCACGGACCACTACGCTCCATCCGGGCTAAAGAGGTGCGCCAGAGCGCACCCTA
>DATIEH010000243.1:0-2645 GCA_035455905.1 Binatia bacterium
GATCGCATGAAAAAGACGATCTCCAAAGGCTTCACGTCCGTGCCGGTGGCGATCATATCGACCGTGACGGCGATACGCGGGTTGTAGCTATTGCGAAAGGCCTGAAGAATCTGGTCCGGCGAGAGATTGGCAACCTTCTTCCAGACGATTTGCTCTTCCTCTTTACCATCGGGTCCGATTTTCTTTTCGACATCGCGGACGAAGCCGGTTCGATAAGTGATCTTCTGGCAGAAGTCGTTGCCCTTGTCGAAAACCTCGCGGCAGATGCGCACGATATCGTCCGCGTGGTTATCGTCCTTCGCGAAGATCAGCGTTTTGGGGACCTGATCGCGCCCGGGAAAGATTTCCGTAAAAAGCTTGTCCCGAAAGGTCTCAAGCACCGTGCGAATCTGATCCTCGGCGACCACGTCGCGGTCGAGCTGATTGGAGGTGTATTGAAAGTCCTCGTCGAGCTGCTCCCAGCGCCGCTTGCGCGTCAGGCGATCGCGCTTGTCGATATAAAAGCCCGCGTCGATCTTGGCGCCTTGCGCGGTGATCTCGGTCTGAATCCGGTAAACGTCGTAATTGACATTGACGCCGTCGGCGACCGCTCTTTCGTGGTTGTACTCCATGACGAGGTTCTGATTGAAAAAGCCGAAAGTCTGTTTCGAGGGTGTCGCGGTGAGGCCGATCAAATGAGCATCGAAGTATTCCAGCACCTGGCGCCAGAGATTATAGATCGAGCGGTGACACTCGTCGGTGATGATGATATCGAAGGTATCGATCGGGAATGCCGGGTTGTATTCGATCGGCGGGGCTTCTTTGAAGAGCGACTCCAAACCCTGGACCGAGCGCTCGTCGGCTTCTTCGTCAAGGTCCTGCCCTTTGAGCATGGAATATAGGCGCTGGATGGTTGCGATGCAGACCCGCGCGCTTGAGTCGAGGGTGTTCGAGGTCAGGCGCTGGATGATGTATTCCTCGTGAAATTTATAGTTGTTGTAGGGCGAGACGTACTGCTGAAACTCTTTGAGCGTCTGTTTGCCCAGGTTGCCGCGATCGACCAGGAAAAGAATGCGCTTGGCGCCGGCGAACTTTATCAAACGATAACTCATGACGATCGCGAGCAGCGTCTTTCCCGAGCCGGTGGCCATCTGCACGAGCGCGCGCGGCCGGTTGTCGCACAGCGATCGCTCGATGTTCGTGATCGCCTGCGGCTTGGGCGGCCAAAGGTCGTCGATCAGCGGCGGCATGTGCTGGATGCGGCTCAGAAAGTTCCCCTTGCGGTTGGCATATTCGGCGGGTGTCTGAGCTGCACGGGGCGGAGCGTCGTTTTCTAGCCATGCGAGCAAGGTTTCCGGGCGATGAAACGCAAAGACATTGCGGCTTCGCGGCACGGGATCGAGCCGGCTGATGAAACGGGTCTCCTTGCCGGTGGATTCATAGGAGAAAGGCAACGGCGAGCGCCAAGCGGGAAGACCGAAAGGCACGCCTCTCACATACTTCTCTGACTGTTCTTCGACGCCGGTGAGCGAGTGACCGGCGGGCTTGGCCTCGATCGTACCAATCGCTTTGCCGTCAACGAACAGGGTGTAGTCTGGCGCGCCGGTCTTGAATGTAAGCTCGCGCACGGCGACACCGCGGGAAGCCGTGAGGTTCACCGCGTTTTTGTTTTGGACGTCCCAGCCGCAGGGCTTTAAGAGCGCGTCAATTTCTTCGCGAGCTAATTGTTCGGGATCAGGCATGTCTTCGCGCAGCACATAAAATCGCGCTTTTCAGCGGTTAAATTGGAGTGATTCTACGCGATTTAAACGCGCAAAAACAAGGAAGCAGACTCGTTGTGGGAACTCGCTACTGCTGGCTTACTCGAAATATGCAGAGGAGAATGTTGCTGACGTGCTCACCTGAACGTTTTGAGCTCACGATTTTTGAGCGGCCGTCTGGCGAGCAAAAACATGCGAGCGCGATCAGCGCCAAACTTGCCAATCACACTTCGCTGAGCCCGAATACCAACGCAGGATTGATACGACAAAACTCAAAGACAAAACAACTCATTGTCCTACGCTGATCTTCCGCCATTCCTGCCATTTTTCCATATCTCGGAACAGGGGTAACGAATCCGTAATCGCTTCACTCCGCGTCAGCTGAAAGTGTATATCGAATAGCTTGGCATCGGCGTCTGTAAGTGGAAACGGCGGTCCCGACGATGTCCTTTGTCCATATAGAAAGACTCCAATCAACCTGCCACCGGGTGCCAAGAGCTCTGCCACCCTGTCCACATATTCAGGCCAACGGGACGGAGTCATTGAACAAAGAAATGTCCGTTCGTAGACGAGGTCGAAGCAGCTCTGACCGAAGTCGTGCGTAAAGAAATCTCCCAAAATAATTCGTTCAGCTAAAACCCCCAACACTCGTCTGGCTTGATCTACCGCAGCCGGCGAAAAATCAATTCCGCTAACGTCATACCCGCTACGATGAAACGCCCGAAGTTCATAACCAGAGCCGCAGCCGGGAATCAGTATCCTGCCACGGGTAGAAGACCTCGCGAGAAATGATTTCAGCGCCGCTGGTACGCCGCCGAAGTCCCACGGTGTTTTACCCGCTGCATAGCGGACGGTCCAGAAATCGGGCCGATTACTATCAGAAGAATTCTCCATAGGATGCTCAAA
>DATIEH010000244.1:0-2714 GCA_035455905.1 Binatia bacterium
GATGTGGATTCCTCCGCGAAAAATTAACCGAGTTTTAACCAAGAGCACTTTTTCGGTACGGTTGATTTGTTATTGATCATTGTAGACCTGTTGCAAATTCGCGGTCCTGTGAATTCGCTGTCCATTTTCGTCGTTCTGTTCGTCGTCTAGATGCGGGGAGCGAGCCGAGCTCCGCCAGGAAGAGAACAGCACACCATTTCGGATTAATTTATAAGTTCAAGTAAGGATTAACTAACGGCAATAGGAGGCTTTATGCAATTGAATTCATATCTGTTTTTCAACGGCCAGTGCGAGGCGGCATTCAAGTTCTACGAGCAATGCCTGGGCGGCAAAATCGACGCAATGCTCACTCATGCGGGCACGCCGGCCGAGGGACAGGTACCGGCTAACTGGCGCGACAAGATTATGCACGCGCGCCTGGTTGTCGGTGACAAGGTACTGATGGGTTCCGATGCACCGCCGGAGCATTTCCAGCAACCCCAAGGTTTCTCGGTTGCTCTAGGCGTCGATGAGCCGGCCGAGGCCGAGCGCATCTTCAATGCGCTAGCAGACAAAGGCACGGTGCGCATGCCGCTCCAGCAAACTTTCTGGGCGCTCCGTTTTGGCATGCTCGTCGATCGCTTCGGGATTCCCTGGATGATTAACTGCGAGGAGGAGCACCATTAGCCTCTCGGGTTCTGCCCAAATGTTTAGGGGCATGTTAGCGGCTAATAATTCGCGCCGGGCGCAACGGAAAGATTACCGTTTTGGCCCGGGGGCAACCTTTAGCTTTACCCTACGAGCCGCAAATAGGTGGGACAGAGGTAAGCCGCGAGTTGCGGAGAGATCAACGAATGAATCGCATTTGCGAATTTGCTTCCCTGTCAATCAATCGCGCACCATGACGCATGCATCGGGATGAGCGGCGGCATAAATCTGTTGGCCCGGCCTTAAAAGCTGATTTGGCGGGGTAACAACACGGAGAATTCCCTGACTCGGCAAATCGATCGTGTAGTCGACGGCATCGCCGAAGTAGATCGATCGGCGGATCGTGCCTGAAAAAATATTGTAGCCCCGCTCGCCGAGTTGGCGCGCTTCGGCATCATTCGGTACGAGAAGAATGTTGTGCGGCCGCAGGCATACCGCAGCATTTGTCGATCGCCCGGCCTGGCCGTCGCCGCTCACGCGAATCTCCGTCCCGTCGTTCAGCTGCAATAAGCCGTTGCCGCTGTAACTGCCGGTGAGGATATTCGCTTTGCCGACAAATTCCGCCACGAAGCGAGTCCTTGGCCGGTCGAAAATTTCACCCGGATCGCCCACTTGCACGAGACGTCCGCGATCGATCACCGCGATCCGGTCCGAAGTCGCCATCGCCTCGGCTTGATCATGAGTGACGTAGACAGTGGTGATTTTGAACTCTTCGTGCAGCCGGCGAATTTCGAAGCGCATCTCCTCGCGCAGGTTCGCATCCAAGTTACTGAGCGGTTCGTCCATCAAAAGAATCTGCGGCTCGACCACGAGGGCACGCGCCAGAGCCACTCGTTGCTGCTGGCCGCCGGAGAGCTCCGCCGGGTAGCGATCTTTGAGCTCCGCGAGATGCACCACCCCAAGCAGCTTGGTGACCTTTTGTTCGCTCTCATGGCGCGAAAGGCGCTTGAATCTAAGACCGTACGCGACGTTTTGGGCTACGGTCATGTGCGGCCAGACGGCGTAGCTCTGAAAAATCATCGACATGTGGCGGCGCTCCGGCGGCACCAGCAGATGCGGGGATGATATGACGTTGCCGGCCACGCGAATCTCTCCCGCGTCGGGTTGAAGAAAACCGGCGAGAAGTCTTAGCGTCGTGGTTTTACCGCACCCGGATGGACCAAGCAGAGAAACGAACTCACCGTCGCCAATTTCCAGATCGAGGTCGTTCACCGCAGCGGCGTCAGCGAATCTCTTTGTCAGCGCGCGAATCGAGACCATCGCCATGAATTATTCTCGCGTCCCGATCACATCACGTCCGCCGAACCACTGGATAGCAAGAATCACGGCGAAGGAAACGAGCAAGAGAAGAATGCCCAGCACCGCGATCACCCCCACCTGCCCTTCTTCCTTCAGATCGAAGATCACGACGGAGACCACCTTCGATTTTGGCGCAAACAGGAGAATGGCCGCGCTTAGCTCGCGGATTACTCCAATGAAGATAAACGACCACGCGGCGATCAGTCCCGAGCGGGCCAGCGGCGCCGTGACTTGTTTGAGCGAGAGAAGCCGATTGGCGCCTAGAATCCGGCTCGCATCCTCGAGCTCGGGATGAATACTCTTGAAAGTGGATTCCGCCTGCGAAAAGCCAATAGGCATTTCTTTGGTCAAAAATGCCACGAACAGAATCCAGATAGTGCCGTAGAGAACCAGCGGCGGGCGCGTATAGGCAATAAACAGTCCAACCGCCAACACAATGCCCGGAATTACCAACGGAGCCAACGCGAAAAACGTCAGATAGCGCGCGCCGACGAACAGATTTCGATTTGTAATATAGGCAATCAAGGTCGCGAGCAATGTGCCAATGGTTGCGGTCAGCAGTCCCAGTTTAAAAGTGTTGTAGATCGCTAACTGGGTGTCGCCGTATTCGAAAAATGCAAATGAAAAATTCTTCAGCGTAAAATTGTCCCAAGTAAACGGCAAAGCCCAGGCCTGCGAGAGCGCTGCCTTAAGAAGAATCCAATAGGGCAGAAATACCGAAAGCGACA
>DATIEH010000245.1:0-6176 GCA_035455905.1 Binatia bacterium
CTCGGTCATCTCCTGCTCGGTGACCAGCGCGGGCTCGCCGTCAAAGTCAGGATCGGCAAAGAGCCGCGTCGCGGAACCCGTGTAATCGAGAATATTGAAATAGTATTTGTCGTAATCGTCGCGCACCCTAGTGCCGCGCCCGATGATCTGCTTGAAGTCCACCATCGAGCCCACCACTCGGGCGAGTACTATGTTCTTGCACGTTGGAATATCCACGCCGGTTGTAAGCAATTGCGATGTGGTCACGAGCACCGGCGTCACGGTCTCGAGTTCCTGAAACTTGCTGAGCAGGCCCTTTCCGAGGCTGCCCTCGTCCGAAGTGATGCGGCAGACATAGTCCGGATACTGTTTGACCAGATCAGCGTTCAAATTATTGAGCGCGGCGCGCATCTCATCCGCGTGCTCTTGATCGACGCAGAACACGATAGTCTTGGCAAAGCGATCGGTCTTCTTCATGAAATCCGTAAGATTGCGCGCGATCGCCTGGGTGCGCGCCTTGAGCGCGACGGCGCGCTCGAAGTCGACCGTTTGATATTCATTGTCCGGTATCGTCCGGCCGTACCGATCCAGATCGCCTTGGCTAGGCCGCCAGCCCGCTGCGTCCCATTCGGTCACGATGCGATGAACCCGATAGGGCGCGAGAAATCCGTCTTCGATGCCTTGGCGTAAGCTGTAGGTATAAATCGGGTTGCCGAAGTAGCGATAAGTGTCACGATTGTCTTTGCGCAACGGCGTCGCCGTCATGCCCAATTGAAAAGCCGGCTCGAAATAGCGCAGGATTTCGCGCCAATTGCTGTCGTCCCTGGCGCTGCCGCGGTGGCACTCGTCGACAATGATCAGGTCGAAAAAGTCCTTCGAGTATTCTTTGTAAAGACCTGGCCGGTTTTCGTCTTTGGCGATTGCCTGGTAGACCGCAAAATAGAGCTCGCGGCCTTTATTGACCTCGCCGTTTTCGATCTTCCAGCGCGCATCGCCGAAAGTCGTGAACATCTTGTCTTTGGGATCGTCAATCAGAATATTCCGGTCCGCCAGATAAAGAATTTTCGGCCGCCGATGCTCGCCGCTTCTGTTCCAGCGTATGTTCCAGAGCTTCCAGCAGATCTGGAACGCCACAGCGGTTTTGCCCGTGCCGGTGGCCATGGTCAGAAGTATTCGCTTCTTTCCTTGCAGCACCGCCTGGACGACACGATTGATGGCGATTTCCTGGTAGTAGCGCTGGCCCTTGCCGATCGCCGCATTGGCTGGCGTCAGAAGCCGGTTTGCAGTTTCCTCATCTTCGATCTTTTCACTGGCGCGAAAACGCGCCCACAGCTCGGCGGGTTTTGGAAATATATCGAGTTCGCACTCTTTGCCAGTCGTGAAGTCGAATTCGACGATCCCGTGACCGTTCGTCGAATACGCGAATTTGAGGCCGAGAATGGCTGCATAATCCTTGGCTTGCTGTAGACCATCGCCCGGGAGTCTGTAGGCCGCTTTCGCTTCCACGACCGCGAGCATGAAGTCCCTGGCGTAGCGCAAAAGATAGTCGGCCCGCTTGCAAGGCTTGCGTCGTCCCCTCGGACCGAGAGGAACAATGCGTCCGTCGGTGAAACTCTTTTGCTCGTTGATCTGATCGTCGTTCCAGCCGGCGGCGTAGAGTTTCGGCAGGACGTATTTACGGCAGGTGTCGGCTTCGTTGATCACGAACAGGAGTTATCCCGAGTCATTGATGTCGCGGATTTTAGGCGATCGGAAGGCCGCTTGCCAAGCCCGGGCTGCGCCATGGCAAATTTCAAATTTTAGATTACAGATTACTGCCAGAGCTTTTTGAAAAAGCCCTCCTTCTCCAATTCATTTACGAAACGATTGTCGAAATAAGCCGTGATCGGGAATTTCTTCGCCGCCGCTTCGTCGACGGATTTTTGGCTGACCATCTGATCGACCAGTGCGCTAAAAGCTTCGGGCGGCATAAATCCTTCCTTACTCAAGGCATCCACCGAGAAACGATAACTTTCGTCCAGAATTTTCTCGTCGTGTGTTTTTGTATATTTGGCCAGGACTCTCAGCGTCAGCTCCTTATTCTGATAGATAGTGCGAATGCCTTCGAATGCGGCGCGAATGAATCGCTTCGCCACATCGGGATTCTTGTCGATGAAAGAACGCCGTGCGGCGACGCCGTTTTCCACCACCGGAATATTCCACTCGCGAAACTGCTTCACCCCGACGAGCTCGCGAAACCCCTTTTCCCGCAGCATCAAGCTCTGCGGCGGCGGCACCATTGCCGCGGCCACCGCGCCGGACATGAGCGCAGCGGCGGATTCCGGCGTACCGCCCGATTGCACCAAGGTCGCGCCGGTCACGCCGGCCTTTTGAAAGATATTCAGAGCGGCGATGTGCGAGATCGATCCGAATCGGCTGACCGCCACCTTCTGTCCCTTCAGCTGTGACACCTCTTTGATATTGGCTTGAGCGTACATGGGAATAGTGAAGGTCTTCACCACCGCCGCGATTTGAATCACATCCCCACCTCCGACGACATTGCTCACGATCGAAGGACCGGCGAGGCCGGCGAAGTTCGCCTCGCCAGCGAGCATCGCTTGCACGATCGCCGACGACGCCCCTTCATAGAACAACTCGACGTCGAGGCCGTTTTTCTCGAAATGGCCCGCGTCCTTGGCCATCCACCACGGAAGGCTGTTCCAGGAAATCGGCGAATATGGAAATTTGATCTTGTCCGGCGCCGCTCCCGCTCGCACCGATTCAATTCCGCACAGCATCGATAAAAGAGTAAGGCAAATCCATGAAACAGTTTGACGCATGCTTTCCTCCCGCATCTGTCGATGGCGGGAATTTATCCCAGGACCGGTCCATGTCAATATAAATTTCGCCTGACTCCGAACGAATCGTTCTTTTCTCCGCTGGCATCTTTGGGGTTTTTTTGCGATTCAAACACAAAGGGAAGGAGGCATTCACATGACCGGCTATGCTTGGGAGTCATTCATCACGAGGCTTTTAAACGTCGGCGTCAACGCCGCGGCAGGACTCATCCGGATCGCGCTGCTGATTGTGCTCGCCTATGCGCTCACGAGGCTAATGCGTGCGGGTCTGAACCGCCTGGAAATTCTTTTGATCCGTGCGACAGAAAAAACCGAAACCATACCCGGCGCAGCGAGCAAACGCATCAAGACGCTCACCGGAGTGCTCTGGACCATCGGCTGCGGTCTGTTGTGGTTTGTCGTTGTACTGGTGGCGTTCAGCCAAGTCGGCTTCAATATCGGCCCCATTCTTGCCGGCGCAGGTGTGGCCGGGCTGGCGGTCGGTTTTGGCGCCCAGCATCTGGTGCGCGATTTGGTGAGCGGCTTTTTTCTGCTGCTGGAAAACCAAATCCGCATCGGCGATACCGCCATCGTCAACGGCACCGGTGGCCTGGTGGAGGCGATCACCTTTCGTACGGTGGTGCTGCGCGATCAAGCCGGTCTCGTGCACGTTTTCCCCAACGGCTCCATCAATACTCTGGCCAACGCCACCAAAGACTGGTCGGCCTCGGTGGTCGATGTGACATTGCCGTACCGCGTCGATACCGATCGCGTGATGGGACTTATGCGACAAGTCGGCGAGGCCATGGCACAAGATGCGGAATACGCACCCGTGATGTTGGAGCCGGTCGAGATCTTCGGCGTGGAAAACTTTACCGACACGACGGTGACGATCAGAGCCCGCTTGAAAACCCAGCCCTCGATGCAGCACCGAATCGGCCGGGAATTTCGCCGCCGCCTGAAATACGCGCTGCAGGCGGCTCAGGTCGACGGCACCGTCCCGCCCGCATTATCCAAATCCACCGAATCGCCGAAGCCGTGAATTTAGCCCTTTTTATTTCTTTGAAACCGTGTAAATTGAACCGTTCCATTCCAATGACGGCGGAGACTGCGCGACATCTCGATGGATCGCTCCTACTCTTTTAACCGCGAGGAAATCGCGCCGGTTATTGTCGTCAGCTTGATCTCCGCCTTGCGGCTTCTCGGCATTTTCCTCATGCTACCGATTTTCAGCGCCTACGCAGTGCGCTATCCCGGCGCGTCTGTGGCGCTCGCCGGCATTGCATTCGGGATTTACGCGCTTACCCAGTGCATATTTCAAATTCCTTTGGGCTGGGCCAGCGATCGCTGGGGCCGAAAACCGATACTGGTTGCGGGGCTCGCGCTTTTCACATTGGGTAGTATCGCTTGCGCGCACGCGACCGACATCCATAACCTGATCGTTGCGCGCGCGCTGCAGGGAACCGGCGCGGTGGGCTCAGTCGCCTTCGCCGCCCTAGCCGATTTGACTCGGCCGAGCGTTCGCACTCAGGCATACACAATCACGGGAATCGCCATTGGCGCGTCGTTCATGATCGGCTTACTCGCCGGTCCTTTTCTCGCTTCGCGCATCGGTCTCAACGGCCTATTTTATGTGCTGGCATTCCTCGCTTTTCTCTCGATGATTCTTGCGGCGACCTGGTTTCCGGCCGAGCGCTCGGACCGCGAATCGGAACCGCCGATGCCGTTCAAGCCGATTCTCACGCACAACGACTTGCGGCCGATTTACATTGCGGCCTTTGTCCTTTCGTTCGCGCTTAATCTATTCTTCTTCACCTATCCGCTGAGCTGGACTGCCATCGGTGTTGACCGCGCGGATCTGTGGAAAGTCTACATGGTTATATTCTTGCCCAGTGTATTCTTGGTCTTCCCTTACATGCGCCGCGCCGAAAAGTTAGGACGGTTTCGTGTGCCCATTCTGATCGGCTGGTTGACCGTCACTGTAGGTTATGCGGTCTATCTCTTTGGCGCCCATTACGATCTATTTCTTTACGTCAGCGGCGGCGCATTCTTCTTCGGTTATAGCTTGTACCAACCGATACTCCCTGCATTTTTGAGCCAGAGAATACCCACGGCTGGCCGCGGCACCGCCAGCGGAATTTATAATTTTTTCGGCTTTATCGGCTCGTCACTCGGCGGGATGCTCGGAGGCGCGCTGATTCACGTCTCGCCGGCGTTACCGGAGTTCGTCGGCGTCACCCTGCTGATTGTCTGGTATTTTCTCGGTCTGCCGATCCCACCGGAACCCGGCTCATAAAATCAAGCTGTTTCCGTTGATCCCCGCGCAGCCTTGGTGTACTCAGAACGGCGAGGGATCTTATGCTCGGGCAAATAGATAATTTGAATCTCCGCGTCATTGCCATCGCTGTATTCTGCGCATTCGGTCTGTCAGGTTGCGGCGGGTCTTACGAAGATACCATCGCCGGCGTCGCGGTGCCTGTGCCGAAGTCGATGACCAGGAGCTCAGAGGCGCCAGTGGAGATGAAATTTTTCGGATTCGGCGCCGGCCAGGCTTCGTACCATGGAAACATGGAGAGCGACAAAATTGTCGAGTTCTACAACAAAGAGCTGCCGACGCGCGGCTGGCAGCCCAGCGCGAGCATGCGTGGCGGTGGCGCCATGTTGGCGTTTAGCAAAGAAGCAAAAACCTTGATGGTCGCGATTGGCAAACAAAACAATGAGACCAGTTTAACCTTGACCGTCGGCGGAACGGGTCGTTAAATGCCGCGCCTGATCTCGAGCCTATCAGAGTGCTGATTCAAAAGGGGGACGTTATGAAGGGAAATGAACAAGTGATCGCCGTTCTCAATCAAGTTTTGCGCAAAGAGCTGACCGGCATTAACCAATACTTCATTCACGCCAAAATGTGCGAGAACTGGGGTTACGGCAAGCTCAAGAAAGCTTTGTGGGACGAATCCATCGGCGAAATGAAGCATGCCGATAGAATCATCGAGCGACTTTTGTTCCTTGAAGCCACGCCGAATATGTCCACGTACGACAAGATCATGGTAGGCAGCGGCATAAAGCAGCAGCTGGAAAATGATCTCGGTCTGGAAATCGCGGCGCTCGCTGTTCTCCGTCCGGGCATCAAGACCTGCCTGGAAGCGTCCGATGACGCGTCGCGCGAGCTGCTCGAGCACATTCTCGTGGACGAAGAAAAGCATGTGGATTGGATCGAGACCCAGCTGCACCAGATCGAGGAAGTTGGCTATCAGAATTATCTGGCGCAGCAGATCGAGGGCTAAAGCTCGTAGCACCAAGGTCGCCTACAAGCCGACCAAGAAAGCTTCGAGATGACACGCTAATGTCATTTCGACCGTAGGGAGAATCTTTCCTGGTCTT
>DATIEH010000246.1:0-4759 GCA_035455905.1 Binatia bacterium
AATGGTCATGAAGATCAGCGTGCAGGAACAAGTGCGAATGACCGCCGAGGTTGCCGCGAAGAATAATCCGTTGTTGCATCCGCCGCGAGTCAAATGCCCGCTGATTGTCGCCGTCGGTGCCGCAGAGCCTGAGGGTTGGCAGCAGATGTCGAAAGACTATTTTGAATTTTGCCAGCGGAGCGGCATGGCCGTGGAGTATCTCGTCGAGCCGAATGCGAACCACTACACGATGACCGAGCATCTGCTCGATGCCACCCGCCCGCTCACCCAGGCAATGATCAAGCAATTGGGAATTTAAAAAGGAGATCCCGTTACCCGCTTAATAACGCGACGTCATATCGATGTCTCTCCCCTGGCGAACGGTTTAAACTCCTTGAACGGCTTGAACGTTTCGAACTTCCACTGAACGAGGGAATAGAGCCATGCCGAGCGTAAACTTGCCCACCGGCGTTGAGCTTTACTACGAGAGCCACGGTTCGGGAGAACCGCTGGTGCTGATCCCATCGACGGCTTTCTCGGCCGAAGTATGGAAGCCCTATCAGGTGCCCGGATTGTCGAGAACACTAAATCTCATCATCCACGATCCGCGCGGCGCCGGCCGATCAATAGCGAGCCAGCAAGTCTACACCATCAACCAGATGGCCAACGATGTGGTGGCGCTTCTGGATCATCTCGAAATCGGCGCCGCGCACGTGCTCGGCCACTCCATGGGTGGTCGGATCGGCTTGGAGATGGCGCTCAATTTTCCCGGGCGAGTAAAAAGTCTCATCATGGCAGCCAGCGGCTCCGGACAGGCCGCGCGTCCTGGACCTGACTGTATTCCGGGCTTACCTCACTGGCTGGTGATTCGCCTGGTTGAAAAGGGCTTCGAGAAGGCGCTGCGTGAAGAGTTCTGCGATACCAGCGCGTTTTTCACCGATGCCTACCGCAAGCAACACCCGGACAAGGTCGAAGAGTTTTTTCAGCTAGCATGGGCGACCCACTCCAAACTTTCCGAATACATCCATTTGATCATTGCGCGCCACAACTGGGAAGCGACGCACCGTCTCGGCGATGTGCGCTGCCCGACTCTGGTGCTGATCGGGGACAATGATTCGGCGCGCAGCAACCATTTGGCCCAGGCCGAAACTTTAAAGAATCGAATTCCCGATGCCGAGATGCAAGTACTCAAGGGCCAATCACACGGCTTTTTCTGGCAAGCACCCGAAGAAACGAATCAAGTGATTTTAAATTGGGTGAAACGCCACGCGGTGTGAGCAGCAACGGACTTCGGGTTTCAGCCCTGCCGGCGCACTAGTTGCAGATCGTCCCACGCGTTTTGAGACGTCACCCCCCGAATGTTTGTATCGGGGACGATTCAGGTTCGAACCCACCTGGATTCCCGCTAAAAGCATGCGGGAATGACTAATTCAGATCACTACCTGTTGGTGCGGTGATCTGTGCGAACTTGAACCTCCACGTTTTTCATTTCGAATGTCAAGCTTAGGATTTCAAAATTAACCTTCAAAGAACTGCTATCTCGTAGCCCGCGCTGCCCTTTTGCTCCGGCGGAAAAAGATTCCATGATTCAATCCATCGGCGCGTGCGCTCAAAGACCTCTTGCGGATAGGGCTCGAAGACGATGCGCTCACCGGGGCCAAAGCGACGAACATCGATTTGCGAATGATAGCGCTCGGGCAATTCTCGCAAAAAATAATGTTTGTACGCTTCCGGCTCGAGGTCGATATCGTGCTGCGCGCGGCGCAAGCCCTTGAAGTATCTATCGACGTCATCGCGACTGGCATTCTCTGAAACGAGGTGTCCGATCATGAATGTAGTGTCCAGAAGCTTTTTGAACCCGAGCTGTTCAGCAACGTAAAAGGGCGCGCCGAAAAGGCTTGCCGCGGGCACCTGACCATCGACCAGAAGCGCCAGGCGGTCGAGCAGCAAGCCGCCAAAATGAAGTTTGATCTGATCGCGCCGCAAAAACCTTTCTAGTCCTTGCAGTGTCGAGTAATGGCTGCCTGAGTGATAACCAACAGTGATCGGCACGTCGGCGAGGTCGTCGGGCCTTTGCATCGCCGAATTTTGCGGAACAAATATTCCCGACGGTGACACCGAATACGCTTCACCCCACATTTTTCCGTGTCCTGCCGACGCCGCCATGTTGACGGTCCAATGGCAAGCGGCGCTTAAGCTGCAACCGCGTCCATCCTCGATGGATTCAAACGCGCCGCGCTGAATGTCGGCGGGACTCGAGTCGACCCGTTCCGCGTCGGCGGACCAGGTCACGATCGGTTTGACCAGGAACTCGTATTCCAATCCTTCCCTTGTGAAATAATCTTTTTCTTCGGCGACCCACTCTTGTAAACGTCCGTGCGACTGAATGCGAAATCGGCTCATCCGTGTGTTCCTCGCTTCCGTTGACGTTTAAATAGTGGCCCCGACTCTGGCCACTTTGTACGCCCAAGGAGAGAGCAGATCAAGTTTGATGGGCTTTTCGTTGAGCAGAGTTGGACAGCGGCGTTGAGCTAGGCTAAAAGATCTGCTGGAGCATCGCCTATGCCGTACTGTTATCCGCCCGATCCCAACACGCGCAAGCCGAGCTATAGGCCGCCAGCCAATTCCTGCGACACCCATTTCCATGTTTTCGGACCGCCCGAAAAATTTCCCTTCCTCTCGACCCACGAATACACGCCGCCGGCAGCACCCCTCGAGCACTATCTCAAAATGATTCAGATCATCGGCATCGAACGTGCCGTGGTCGTGCAACCGAGCGTGCACGGGTTGGACAACTCGGCGACCCTCGATGCCATTGCAAGCTCCAACGGGAGATTTCGCGGTGTGGGGCGGATTGACGACCAGACGCCGAAAAGCGAGCTGCACCGGCTGCATCAGAGCGGCATCCGCGGCGTCCGCTTCAATTTGCTCGACCGCCCGCGCGGCAACGTGAAATTGGACGTACTCGACCGCTGCGTGGAAAATATCGCGGAACTGCGCTAGTCGGTGGACCTCCACATCGACATAAAAAACCTGATCGACCAGGAAAAACGCATCCGCAGCATGCCGGTGGCGGTGGTCATCGATCATATTGCCAGGGTAAAACCCTCCGAAGGTCTGAGCCAGGCCGGTTTTCAACTACTGCTCGATCTCGTCAAATTGAAACATGTCTGGGTAAAAGTCAGCGGCGCCGACAAGATTTGCAATACTAAAGTCTACGGCTACTTCGGTCTGCCGTTTATCGAGGTGATCCCTTACGCGACGGCGGTGATCGCGGCGGCGCCTGAGCGTATTATCTGGGGCAGCGATTGGCCGCACTCGAACAATTTTTCGCCGGGGCATACGCCAAACGACGGCGATCTCATTGATTTGCTCGCGGCATTCGCGCCGGACGAGAGCACACGAAAACAAATCCTCGTCGACAACCCGGCGGTTTTGTACGGCTTCGACTAGCCGCTCAATGATGCTAGCAGGCACGATTTCTGAATGATCAAATTCGCGCACAAGTTGACAAAGCTCGCGAGCGCGGAAAGGCTACGCCGCGCTCGTTCGGATCTAAAAGTTCCTTTGAAAATGGCCGCGGAAAGATCTCTCATGGAGTTTACCCTGAGCGCATCGAAGGGGTTCGAGTTAACCTTGATCCTGCTCATCACAGCGGCTCTCCTATCCCACCCCGCCTTCGCCTTGGATCGAGTGCGCATCGCGGCATCGAATCCGAACATGCCCAACTTGACGGTGGCGACGGCGCAAGCGAAGGGATTTTTCAAAGAAGAAAACATCGAGACCGAGATCATCCGGATGAACCCCAACGTCGCAATCACGGCGCTGGCCAGCGGGGATATCGATTATTGCCAACTCTTTGGCGCAGTCGTTGCGGGCGCGATCGCTGGTTTGCCGGTGAGAATCGTCGCCGGATTTCTCGACAACTGGCCGATGACATTGATCGCACAGCCGGAGCTCAAATCGCTCAAGGACCTGAAGGGGAAAACATTGGGCATCAGCAGCTTCGGGGCGACGCCCGATCTCGGCGCGCGCATGATGATCAAGCAAGCCGGCATCGATCCGGATAAAGAGATCAAGATTTTGGCGTTGGGCTCCGATGCCGCCCGGCTCACTGCTCTCAAGCAGCGGGTCGTGGACGTGGTGGTGATCTCACCTCCCGCGGACACGCAAATGGAAAAACAAGGCTATCGCATTCTCGCCCGCGCTTACGAACTTTTCAGTTTTCCCTATCTCGGTCTGGGCACCCACACGCGCAAGATCAAAGAGAAACCCGAAGAGATTCGACGCGTCATCAAGGCAACGATCCGCGCCAATCGTTTCATCCGGGACAACCGCGACGAAGCCGTCCGGACCTTAATCGCCTGGGGCAAAGTCGAGCGTGAATTCGCTTACGCATCCTATGACGCGCTCAGAAATCTTTTCAACGCCGACGGCGCAGTGCCCGAAGATGGCTTGAAATTGGTGATCGATCAAGCGCGGCGCAGCGCGAAAATTACCCGCGAGATCGCGCCCGCCGAAGTTGCCGACTTAACATTTCTTCGCCAAGCGCAGGCAGAACTAGGCATCAAGCCACGGTGAGGCAATATTGTTACGAATCTTCAAATTTTCTCGAGAACTCGATTCTCTCCCCCTTTACGGGGGAGAGTTAGAGTCGGGGGTACTCAGTACGCACCGAAGCACCCTCATCTTATCTTCCCCCAAGGGGGAGAAGGATGAACGTTGACTGGTTCAGCAAAGACTTAACATTGAAATTGGAGCGAACACATGATCATCGACT
>DATIEH010000247.1:0-2589 GCA_035455905.1 Binatia bacterium
CGGTCGAGCGATCGGCGGCGTGCCGCGCGACAAACTGGTCATCTCGACCAAAAAAACACTTCCGTCAGAAGATAATCCCGATCCCGAAAACGAGGTCAGCAAAGGTCTCGAACAGAGTCTTAAGTTGCTCGGCACCGACTACATCGACGTCTATCATCTCCACGGGGTCGAGCCCAAAGACTACGGTTTTGCCAAAGAACGGTTGCTCCCGGTCATGCGCCGCCTCAAGGAGCAAGGCAAGATTCGCTTTATCGGCGTCACTGAAGGGTTTGTTCCCGATCCGTCGCACCAAATGTTGCAATCGAGCCTGGCTGAGGATGTTTGGGACGTGGTCATGGTGGGCTTCAATATGCTCAATCCATCTGCCCGGAAAACGATTTTGTCGGCAACCATGGAAAAGGGCGTCGGTGTGCTGAATATGTTCGCCGTTCGTCGCGCGCTGAGCCAGCCGCAGCGATTGCAGTCATTGTGCGCGGAATTGATCGCCTCGAAGGCGATCAATTCAGATGGCTTGAATCCGTCAGATCCGCTCGGGTTCGTTTTGCAAATGAGCGATGCCGCGACGTTACCCGAGGCGGCGTATCGCTTTTGTCGTCACCAGCCGGGCATTCACGTCGTCTTGACCGGAACCGGGAACCCGGAGCACTTGCGAGAAAATGTCGCGGCGATTTTAAAACCGGCTTTGCCGGAAGCCGTGCTCCGAAAGCTCGATCACTTATTCGGTCGATTAGATAGCCTGAGCGGAAATTAATTCCTCGAGAATCGATGATTCAGAACAAACGATCGCGAGCTTCGTCCACTCTCGATCCGTAGTAGCTCTAGAGTCCGGAAGCTCAGATTTCGTTAATAAAATATAGGAGTCTTGGCCGTGATACCGGAGCGGTGTCAGAAAGGGCGTCTGACATACGGCGCTACAGAATTCCCGGATTCTCGTCGTCCGAAATGACCATGCACTGTTTGCGTTTACTTCCAGGACACTACGCGGTTTGAAAAAGTTTGGAGTATTGCTCCCAAGGCGCTGGCGGGATGCGCGCGGTTTTGAGGTTTTCCTCGACGTGGTTCAACTGTTTCATTCCCACCAACGCGGTGGTCACTCCAGGGGTGGAGCGCACGAACTGCAGCGCGCGCTGGCCATCGGTTTCGAGGCCTTCAAAAGTATCGCGAATCAGGTCCGGGAGATTGCGCGTCAGCTGGCCTTGGAGCACGGATGCGCTGCACATGACCGTGACCCCAAGATGTTGCGCTGCTTCGAGGAGGGTCACCGATTTTCCGTCTACCTGTTGGTTGGCGTTCGAGAGAGCTTCAGTCATCCCGAGGTTCAGGGGCAACTGCACGATGCGAAAATGGTGGTCTTTGCCGCCGGCTTTTTCCGCCAAGCTGACGACGTGCGCTAACGAGAGATAATCCTTGGCTTCGGGCGGATTGCGATAGGCATTCCAGGTGGCCGTGCCGTAGAGCCGGAGTTTGCCTCGCGCGACAGCTTCCTCCAACGCCTCAAACGCGTTGACCAAGCGTGCGTCGAACTCCTCAACTGAAATTTTGCCAAGCTGGCTTTCGGGATTGTGCACGTAGTAGATGTCTACGCACTCAACATCGAGATTACTCAAGCTCGATTCGAGTTGATTCAACAAGTATCTCGGCGTCATGCAGTGATAGCCGCCGACAATATCCGCGGCGGCCGCCACGCCCCGCTCGACGAAGGTCTTTATAATGTAGTTTTTCGGATCGCTTGGCGGCATACTATCAAATGGTAAAAAACCGCCTTTGGTCGCAATCACGAGTTCATCCCGCCCGTAGCCTTTCCGCGCGAGTTCTTTGAGTGCCGTGCCGATGGAGCGTTCACTCCTCTGACAACGATAATTGATTGCGGTATCGATGACATTGCAGCCGGATTCGACCGCGCCAACGACGGCCTGGTGGTATTGCGCGTCCGTGGCTTCGTCATAATTGCCCAAATACGTCCCGACGCCGATGGAAGAAACCCACAGCCCCTGCAAAGCGCGGAAGTGCTCCGGGGCAATGATGCCTGCGAAACGCTTTCGATAGCGTTCCGTGCCTTCTGGCGTAGCGAAGTTCGGCGGTGTCATGCGCCTTTTCCTTTGTTGTAGCGAAGAGCAGGAGCCGGCTTAAAAGGAATCCTTCATCTTTCTGACGGCGGCGAAAACCGAAACCGGATCAAGTGCGGTGCTGGGGTTTACCGATTTCACGCTCGCTTGAATCTCCTTGCTATCCCAGCGAAGAAACGGATTGGTTTGCTTCTCTTCCTCCAGTGTCGATGGCACGGTCGACGTTCCACGCGAGCGCAATCCCTGGACGCGCTCAAAGCGCGAGGCTAGCTTGGGATTTCTAGGCTCGAGGGAGATCGCAAACCGCAGGTTGCTCTCGGTGTATTCGTGCCCGCAATAGACTTTAGTGTTGTCCGGGAGCGCCATCAGTTTTTTTAGCGAGGCGTGCATTTGCTCCGGCGTGCCTTCAAAGAGCCGGCCGCAGCCGGCGGTGAACAGTGTATCGCCACAAAAGAGATTGTTGTCGAACAAAAAAGCGATATGACCGGTGGTGTGCCCGGGAATGAAAAAAACCGTTCCCTTG
>DATIEH010000248.1:0-14562 GCA_035455905.1 Binatia bacterium
GCTAAACTTTTTCCCCAATCGGCTCCACCGATGCAATCGAGGACGAGATCGACACCGTGTTTAGCGGTGAGGCGCCTCACTTCCTTAGCCAAGTCAACCCTCTGGTCATTAATCGTCAGCTCAAATCCGAGCGCTTGGGCCCTGGCCAGTTTTTCATCGTTCGCGGAGCTAACGATGAGCCGCGCGCCGACGGACGCGGCGATCTGGAGTGCCGCCGTTGCGATTCCACCACCCACGCCGCGGATCAGCACCGTCTCGCCAGGGATGAGTTTTCCCTGGGTCATCAATAAGCGCCAGGCGGTGGTGTAGACGAGCGGAAAGGCCGCCGCCTCCTCGAACGAGAACTGAAACGGAATCGGAAAGCAACTTTTCGCCGGGACTGTAATGTATTGAGCGTAGGTGCCGTTTTCACCTTGGCTCAAAATGTGTGGGTCCGCGCAAAGGTGGTACTCTTTGACCGCGCAGAACTCACACTCCTCGCAGTGGACAAATGGATAGATACAGACCGCATCACCGGATTCGAGGTGTCTGACTGCCGAGCCCACCGCTTCAATTCGCCCGGCTCCGTCGCAGCCAAGAATGTGCGGAAAGAAGAATTGCCCATTAGCTCCGCTTCGAAGCTCGAGATCCAGACGATTGACTGCGGCCGCAACCAATTTAACGGTGACATCTGCCGGTCGTTCCAGCTGCGGCTCCTTGCAGTCCTCATGGCGTAACGCATCGATGCCGCCAGGAGCGTGTATTCTTACAGCTTTCAACCGGTCGGCCTCGGTCAATCAGGAAAGGCGGTAGGGGGTTTAGCCGAAACCATGGAACGATAGAAAACAGTCCAAATCGCGAACTGCGCCTCAGGAAAGCAAAACCAGCCGAGATTGGACTCTATGCAGAGAACGAAGTGCCGCAGCCGCAAGTGCCGGTGGCGTTGGGGTTGGAAAACTTGAAGCCGCCACCATGGAGACCGGTAACGAAGTCTATGACGGTACCAGCGAGATAGGGTGCGCTGGCGCGATCGATGTAGATTGGTATATCGCTAAACTCGAACCTCATATCGTCGGGCTTTTGTTGATTTTCGAAGTCGAGCTTATAGGAGAAACCGGAACAGCCGCCATCGGTGACACCGATACGGAGCCCACACCCGGTACGCTCATCGCGCGCCAGCAGCTTTTTCACCTGCTCAACAGCGCTATCCGTTAGCTTTAGGTCCAAATCCATCACTAAGAGGGTAATGCCGCGCTTCGCACATGTCAACTCGAGATCAACCAGGAGAGCGCCACGTCAATTTTCAAACAGCGCTTGCACGAACCGCTCCGGTTCGAAGGGTTGAAGGTCATCGACCTCTTCACCGACTCCGATATATTTCACCGGAACCCCGAGTTCCTCTTGGATACTGATAATGACCCCGCCTTTAGCGGTTCCATCCAGCTTGGTCAGTACAATGCCGTTAATATCAGTGGCTTCTTTAAAAATGCGCGCTTGCTGCAACCCGTTCTGGCCAGTAGTGGCGTCCAGTACCAGGAGAGTTTCGTGCGGCGCATCCGGTTGCTCGCGCGCGATGACGCGGCGGATTTTTTTGAGCTCTTCAAGTAAATGCACTTTCGTGTGAAGCCGACCGGCAGTGTCGATTAGCACAACATCGGCAGCACGTTTTTTCGCGGCCTGCATGCCGTCGAAAACGACCGCCGACGGATCCGCGCCGGGGCGGTGTTTGACGATTTCCACGCCGACCCGCTGGGCCCAAATATCGAGTTGCTCGATGGCCGCGGCGCGAAACGTATCGGCTGCTACCAAAAGGACTTTTTTTCCATCACTTTGGTATTGGGCCGCGAGTTTGCCAATGGTCGTCGTCTTACCGACCCCATTGACGCCGAGAAAGATGATCACCCAGGGCTTCATCGAAAAGGGCGCGACTGTGCCCAGCGATGAAATTGGCTTCAGCATGTCGATCATCGCGGATTGCAGACGAGACGACATTTCGGCCGACTCGCCATCGCCGCTCGGGCTTTGCCGGCGCAACACCTGCATCAGCTTTTCCGTCGCTTTGATGCCAACATCCGCCGCGATCAGGCTTTCTTCCATCGTTTCAAGAGACTGTTCATCCCAACGGCGATTTTGAAAAATCGTGCCGATATTTTGCAGCAAGTTTTCGCGGCTTTTGGACAGACCCTGCTTGAGGCGTTGGAAAAAAGAACCACCGGCCATGAATCGATATTCTGTGAAGGTGTGCCCGGAGTCAATGGGCTCGGGCAATCGATGGGGCGAGAGAACTAATTCATTTTGACCGAAACGACTTTGGAGACGCCCGGCTCGCCCATGGTGATACCATACAGAACTTCGGCCGCCTGCATGGATTTTTTGTTATGCGTGACGAGCACGAATTGCGAGTGAGCGCTCATCTCCTTGATGATCTCGATGAACCGATCGATGTTGGCATCGTCAAGCGGCGCGTCGACTTCATCGAGGAAGCAGAAGGGACTCGGCTTGGTGAGGAAGATCGCGAACAAAAGGCTCACGGCCGTGAGCGCTTTTTCGCCGCCGGATAAGAGGGTGATGGACTGAAGCTTCTTACCCGGCGGCTGAACGATAATATCCACGCCGGTGTCGAGCAAATCGTTATCATCGGTGAGCACGAGCTTGGCCTTGCCGCCGCGGAACAAACGGGGAAAAATAAGCTCGAATTTTTCATTGATCGCTTCGAAGCTTTCCCGGAAACGCAACCGGCAGATTCGGTTCAACTTCACGATTGTCTGCTGCAGGTCGGCGATGGATTTTTCCAAATCTGCTTTTTGTTGGCTCATAAACCCAAATCGCTGGCTCAGCTCTTCGTATTCGCCAATCGCGGCCAGATTCACTTCGCCCATTCGCTCTAAACGTCCGCGCAACTCATCGATCTCGGTGATCAGCTCCGTTTGGGAGCCGTCGCCGGCCAGCGCGCTGGAATCGAGAGTTTCCAGATCAACATCGTATTTGTCGCGCAGGTTGGCAGCGAGATGCTGAAGCTCGAGTCTTTTTTCGGCGAGTGTCAGTTGAAGACGACTCTTTTCTTCCTGGGCAGCTTCGCTCTGTGGGCGGAGCTCTTTGATGGCTTCGCCGATTTCGGCGAGTTCCATGGAGAGAGCGCGATAGCTCTGCCGAGCTGCCTGGAGCTGTTCATCGAGTCCCTGCAACTCGTTGCGATTTCGGTCCAAAGCTTCCTCAAGGCCGACGATCGCCGCCTCGATCTCCGCGCGGCGTATTTGAGCATCGGCGAGCCGTGTTTTGCGCGCCGCAATCTCCTGCGCCGTCTCTTCCTGGAGTTTTAAGCGGTTCGCTAGATTCGCGTGTGTATGGTCCCTTTTCTCTCCCAAGGCAGCGTGGCGGATCCGTGATTCGGTCACACAGCTCTCCGCCGTCTCGAGCGCTTGCCGAAGCCCCTCGAACTCGGTTTGCCGATCGGTCAGTTTGCGTTCACGTTCGGATTTTTCCTCCACCCTCAGCTGGGTGGTTCCGTGGCAACGTTGAATCTCATCCTCGAGCAGATGGATCGCGGTCGTTAGGTCGGTTTGTTCCTGACGGAGAGACTGCACGGTTTGCGTCATTCTGTCGTGCTCGCGCTGAGCTGCGCTGTGCTCGTGCTCGAAGCGCACGCGCTCGATTTCTAGCCGATGAATTTCCGCGCTCAATAAGTTCTTTTTCGTGTCCGCCTGTTCCAGCTCTTGCTTAAGCTGCTCAAGCTCGTGTTCCTCTCGGGGAAGCTGAACCTCGAGTTCGGAGATAATCAGTTTCAGATCGCGGATGCGCCGGCGCTGCGCCAAAAACCCGGTCTCGAGGGGTACATCACTCCCGCCGGTGACAATCCCTAACGGGTCGATGACTTCGCCGTCGGGTGTCACCAGAGTGCTGTAGTAACCGTTGCGATTCCACAATGATAAACCCGATTGGAGATCACGCACCACAACCACGTCGGACAGAAGGTACTCGGCGACATCGCGGTAACCTTCTTTGACGGAAACCACGTTCATGAGAGGAGCGACCACCTCGGCCTCGCCTAGCGGCAACTCCTTATAGATTTTGCGCGATAGTCCAAGCGGGATAAAGCTACCCCGTCCGGAGGCCTCATTTTTCAAAAATTCGATGGCTTCAACACCTTCACGGTGGCCCTTCACGATGACGTACTGCAGCCGCTCTCCTAAAACCGCCGTCAAGGCTTTCTCGTAGGCCTGCGGCGCTTCGATGACTTCGGCAACTAATCCGTAGACGCCGTTGGGCGAAGGCTCCTGCTGTTTTTTGAGCATGATGGCGCGCACGCCTTCTTGGCAGCCCTCGTAGTTTTTCTGAAGATCTTCCAGAGAGAGCAAGCGCGACCGATTTTCCTGAATCTGCTCCTTGAGGGCCCCAATTTGTTGTTGTTTTTCCTCGCGGGCAGTGCCCAGAGCTTGAATGCTGGCCTGTGCCAATGTGGTCTCGAGGACGCGCTCGCGCATCTGCACGCGCACGCTCGCCAACGCTTGATCGGTCTCTTCCATCTTGTTTGCGCTATCGCTCAGGGCCTTGCTGGCTTCGACCAGTTCATCGCGGCTCCGGGTAAGCTCGACGGTGATCTCCGCCCGCCGTCTTTCTTTAGCGATCGCGTCGTTTTTGAGTGATGCGATCTGACCGGCAAGGTCGATCAAAGCCTCCTTTCCCCGTTCGAGCTCGCTTTGCGCAATGCGAATTTCGGACTGCAATTTTTCCAGTTCGCGTTCTTTATCGGAAAGAAACGTTTCCTCGAAGAGGGATAGCTGAATAAAGCTGTGTTTAGCTTTATCGAGCTCTTCGATCTCGCGGGCAAGCATGCTGGTGCGCTCTTCCAGTTGCAGAAGCCCGGCGCCGAGCTCGCTTTCGGTTTGGTCGAGCCGCGTGAGGTCCTTGCGGAGAAATTCGCATTTCTGTTCGTCGCTCTGGAACGCGGCGCGGCGGCGGTAAAGATCTTCTTGTTGAACGCCGATCTCCTTATCGGCGTCGAGAAGCGAAAGCCGTATGGATTCGTTTTCCGCTTCTTTCCCATGCAGCCTCGAGAGAATCTCGGCCCAGCGGTTTTCTGCGCTCACCAGGTGGTCATTCTGATCGGCGATCTGCTGATCGAGAGTCCGGCGCTGAAGCGTCGCAAACGCGAGATCTTTTTCTTTTAGCTCCGCCCTGAGAGCGCGATACCGTTCGGCTTTTTTGGCTTGGAGCTCCATGGAGCGGATTTGCCGCTCGATTTCGCGCACGATATCGGCGACCCGTAACAGATTCTGTTGCGTGCGTTCGAGCTTTTTTTCGGCGAGAACCTTACGGCTCTTGTACTTGCTCGTACCGGCCGCCTCCTCGATCAAGCCGCGCCGCTCTTCGGGCTTTGAATTGACCAGTTCATCGACCTTGCCTTGCTCGACGATCGAATAAGCTTTACTGCCCACCCCGGTGCCGAGGAAAAGCTCGACGACATCTTTTAAACGGGAATTGACTTTGTTGATGGCGTATTCGGATTCACCCGAGCGAAACAGGCGACGGGTCACCATGATCTCGCTGAAGGTGCTGTATTCCGTTAGACTGAGGCCGTCTTCATTATCGAAAATTATAGAAACCTCAGCCATTCCTGTGGGCGGCAGACTGTCACTTCCATTGAAAATGACGTCTTCCATCTGCTGGCCGCGAAGATGGCGCGGGCTCTGTTCACCCATCGCCCACCGTAGGGCGTCGACGATATTTGACTTGCCGCAGCCATTGGGACCAACCACGGCCGTAATGCCGGGGTTAAACTCGACCACGGTCCTTTGTGCAAAGGACTTAAAGCCGGTCATTTCAAGGCGTTTTAAACGCATAATGCATTCTATCCAGGGAAGTTATGGGACTTCTTGAGAGCGAGACTTAACCGCAATATTCCACAGCTTAGGTGGAACTGTCAAGGAAAAATCACAATATACAGTGCGGCGAAAAACTTTTTAACGCAAGATATAGGAGGACCAGCAAGAGCGCGCTGAGCGGCCGAAACCCAGTGACGGGTTTGACATGTAGGCTAAACGAGAATCTGCTGAAAGGAGTTTTCTTAGGGAAAGCAGGTCAAAATAAAACTAGTTTTCAATAAGCTCTGTGTTCCAGTAGGAGACGTCGACTGTGTTCAGGAATGGCATCCATTCCTTATAGCGAGACATGCTGAATGTCTCCTGCATAAATGGGGTCCACTGCGGCTTCATCGGCCTCCGGACGAGGGGCATGCCGGCCTGCGGTGGCGTCCTGCCGCCCTTTCGCCGATTACATTCGTGACAGGAGCAGACGACATTTTCCCAAATCGAGGTGCCGCCTTGGGAGCGTGGAATGACATGATCGAGATTGAGCTCATGGCGCGGCAGTCTGCGCCCGCAGTATTGGCAGGTGCATTTATCCCGAGCGTAGATGTTGTATCGGCTGAAACGTACTTGACGCTTGGGCACGCGATCATAGGTGACCAGCAAGATCACCCGAGGAATCCGGATAACACGATTGACTAACCCAATGGTCTCGTCGTGGGTTGAAATCGAAAGTTCGCTCCAGCTATCGAAATCGAAGGTCTGGTATTGCTCATTGACCGCCCTGGCAATCCCTTGATAGAGAAGCACGAAAGCACGGCGAACCGAAGTGACGTGAATCGGCAGATAGGAGCGATTTAGGATTAGAACTTTGGTGTTCAGTATGCCGTAAACGGGCGCGGCAGCCGGATAGGCCATAGGTTATTCGCTACTTATTCGCTTTAAAATATCGGGCACGGCGGCCATTGTCAATTGCAACAATCAAGGGAACAGGCCCCATCCGCTTGATCTCCCAAATGAATTCCTCTATAAACACAACGGGTTGTAGATGCGTTTGTGGGATTGGCCGCGATCTCGGATGATTCCACGTCACAGACTCCCTCCTGTTCGTTACCCGTTTTGGCTCCGATGAAACAAGAGATTTTTATTAATTCGACTCCTCAGGAAAGCCGTATAGCCATCATGGAGGACGGCCAACTCGCTGATTTCCTCATCGAAAGAAAAGCCGATATGGGGGTTGCCGGCAACATTTATAAAGGTAAAGTGGCGCGAGTCCTGCCCGGAATGCAGGCCGCATTTGTCGATATAGGGATGGACAAGGCCGGCTTTCTCCATGCCTCGGATTTTTCGATCGAACCAGAGGACGTTCCGCTGATTGGCTCCTCCGGCGATGAGGTGGAATTCGAAGAGGCTCCGAAACGCCCTCCATCAAGGCGCGTTCCCTTGGAAAAACAGATTTCCCGGGGTGAAGAGATTCTCGTCCAAGTCGCCAAAGACCCGCTCGGTACCAAAGGCGCTCGAGTCACCTCGCATGTTTCATTGCCCGGTCGCTATATGGTTTTTATGCCGGGTACCCATCACATCGGTATTTCCCGCCGAATCGAGAGCGAGGAAGAGCGCAAGCGTTTAAGAGAAATTGCCCAGGCTTTGAAAACCGATCAAGGCGGCTTCATCTTGCGCACGGCTTGCGAAGGGCTCAGCAAGCGCGAAATTCAACGCGACTTGAGTTTCTTGACGAAACTGTGGGACCGGATTCAAAAAAAATCTGCAGCCGCTGCGGCGCCCTCACTGATCCACCAGGACCTCGATCTCATCATGCGCGCAATCCGCGATTTTTTCACTGCCGATACGGCGCAGGTCGTCGTCGATGCGCCGAAAGACCACCGGCGCATTATCGATTTTGTCCATAACTTTATGCCGCGGCTGAAATCTAAAATCGTGCTCCACTCGGAAAAGACGCCGCTGTTTGAGCAGCATGCGATCGAGGAAAAAATCATCAAAGCGCTCGAACGGCGGGTGTGGCTCCGCTCCGGCGGCTACATCATCATCGAGCGCACCGAGGCATTGACCGCAGTCGATGTGAATACCGGCCGATTTGTCGGGAAAAGAAATCAGGAAGAAACAATTCTCAAGACCAATTTGGAAGCGACTCAGGAAGTCGTGCGGCAGCTGCGGCTGAGGAATGTCGGCGGCATTATCATTATCGATTTCATCGATATGGAGAAGGAAGCCAACCGAAAAAAAGTCTACGACGCACTCAAAGAAGCGCTGAAACGAGACAAGGCGCGCACCAACATTTTGAAAATTTCCGAGCTTGGTCTGGTCGAGATGACGCGCCAACGAACGCGCGAGAGTCTGGAAAACCAATTGCTGCGGCCGTGCCCACATTGTGAAGGCCGCGGCAAAATCAAATCGCCAGCGACAGTCGCCTATGAAGTGTTACGGGCGATCAGGCGGCAACAAACGAATGGCGAGGCCGATCACAACATTGTCGTCCGTATGCACCCCGATATTGCGAATTTTTTATATGACGAGAAAAATAACAGCCTAGAGAATCTGGAACGCGACATCAACCGCCGCATCATTATCAAAGCCAGCCACGATTTCCACCAGGAACAATACGAGATCACTGAAAGTTAGTCATTACTGCCACCGAACCGGTTTCGCGAGCATTAGCTAGCGCGCTCTAGACGCGGTAGAAGCGTCGCAAATTAACACTATCTCACGATTGTCATTTCGGCCACCGGAGAGAAGTTCCTGCTGGACGTGGGGCTAAAAATACAAGATCTTTCGCTCTGCTCGAGATGACAATCAGCCAATTCGATTCAATTCGTTCTTGCTCATTCGCAGGAAGAGTTGGACGGCAACAGGGGCGCAGCAGGCTGCGCCCCTACGGCAAAACGGGGTTTAAATGGGGGTGCGGACTCAGTGATAATCTGCGTTCGGCAAGGGATTGGCGATGGCTTCTTCCAAAGTGGTGGCACGCTTCCATTCGTTGGCTGGTCGGCTACGGCCGTCCGTGCCGATTTGATCCATCGCGGCATAAATCTCGATCTTGTAACCATCCGGATCATAAAATTCGAGACCGGGATTGCCGCCAGGACCGCGCCGGCCTTCATAGAAGATTGTTACACCCTTTGACTTGAGAAAATCGCGGATCTTAAAAAGCTCCGATACGGTCCCGACTTCAAGCGCCATGTGATCAAAACCCACTTCACCGCGCTTGGGCAGCTCATTCTTTTCCGTTGCCTGCATCAGCGCTACGGTATGATGGTCGGTGCCGTTACGGAAAAACATCATCCCGATCTCGTTCTTGTCGGAAAATTTAAATCCCATCACCTCGGTCCAAAATTTTGTGCTACGTTCGATATCGCTGACGCTCAGCACCACGTGGCCGATTTTTTTGATTTTGATCGGCGATTGTTCTTCAGCCATAAGCTTCCTCCTTTTCTCAAGTCACTGCTAAAGCAAAGAATTTCTAGCACGGATGATTCCTCAAGGCAAAATTAAACGTACCGGTCGCGGCGAACCTACTTTATCTGAAATTTCGCGACCAGCTTACGGCTGTAAGTACGCACCGTGTTCAGATCCAACGAGCGCCGCTTGAGCATATCGAGGCGAATCATTTTCCACTGGATGCTTTTGGCGAGAGAGCGGCGCTCGGTTTCATCTTCAACGTGCTTGAGCAGGTCTTCGAGGCTGTGAATATCTTTGAGTAGTTCAACCTCGGGGGGCAGAACATGGGCATTCTTGAGCACATGGTAGCCGATTCTGAGGTCCTCCGGCACCCAACTCAAATCTTCCAGATCGAGCGGCTTTCCCTTTCCCGGTAAATTGTCGAAGGCACCGTCGCGCTGCGCTTCGAGAATCCGCTGCTCGGCGATGCGGTGCAGAAAAGAGACGGCGCCCGTCGGTTCCCTGGATTTCTTCATCCGGTCAATTCTTCTGCTGTTGAGGGCTTACGGTAATTCACCGCCAGCTCCTCCGGCGGTCGCACATGACGAAACATCAGGAAAAAAGCGACATCGTTGATCAATTGTAACCCGCCACCGATGAACAAGGGAAGAGTGAGGGAAACGGTTTGCATCAGATAGGTCGATATTGTCGGACTGATGCCGAAGGGAACGATGCGCGCGAGACTCGTTACGCCGGCAGCCGAACCACGCTCGTTGGCTTGCACCATCGCCATAGTGAAAGACGCCCGCAACGGATTGTCCATATACGCGAAGAACGATCGGGTCACGATCAGCGCGGCGGCAATTTTCAAAATCGGTGCGAAGGGGAGGCAAAGCCAGATCAGCGATGCAAAGCCGTGAGAGAATGCCATAGTGCGCACCACGCCGATTCTGCGCGCGATCAAGGGCGCGCTTAGAAACGAGAGCGCCGCGAGAAAATAAGACGCGAAAAAAATAATGCCCAGGGACTTTAGTTCAACGCCAAAGCGCAGGAAAAACCAGTAGGGCACCAAAGCCCCCGCCATTCCAGCACCGAGGTTGTCAACGATCGACAGAGCCGACATTTTTGTAACGAAGGCTCCGGTGCTTTTCGACATCTTTCGTTCCGTCTTACGCGGCTGATGCTGCTCGGTCATGGCGCGATAGACAAACAGGAGGGCAATGCTGAAGGCGATGGTCAACAAAAAGAGCGGCTTGTACGAGGCGACCGAGCTCCAGCCGCGGTCCTCCTGAAGGAATTGCGGTAGGCCACTGGCGAGCGCGCCTAAGGAACCCATGATCGATCCCACACAGGAATTGATGGCAAAGATTTGATTGCGATTTTCCGGCCGGCATTTTTCGGCCAGTAAGGCTTCTTCGACGGGGTTGAACGGCCCACCGCCGGAGCCGCCGCCGCCGGAGCCACCCGCGCCCACGTTCGCGATCACCACTGCAGCCAAAATGAACAACAGACTGGTAAAGAAAATCAGGATGAAATTGGAGCATATCGTGAGAAGCGCGAGCAGCATCAATATTTTTCGCCGCCCGACGCGATCCGACAGATATCCCCAAAGCGCGGTCAGCAGCGCGCCGCTCAGATAGGCGACCGTAAAAATCATGCCGATCATCACGGGCGTATAGCCGAGCCGGTCGAGGTAGATCGCGAAGACGACGTTCAGGTATGAAAACGCGAAGGCGCGGATGCCGCGCGCGGCCATCAGCAATTTTGCGTCCCGATGCAACTCGCTCAATATTTTCATGCTAGGCCGTGACCGGTTGAGGTTTTGCGTTCTGTTCTTCCGGCGGCTTCACGTCGCGGAACAGGAAATAAAAGCTGAAGTCATTGATCAGCTGGAGAAAGCCGCCGAGAAAAATCGGCACATTCAACGAGAACGAATGCATTAAATAAGCAGAGATCGTCGGACTGACGGCGACCGGCACCTGGCGTGAAAGGGTTGTGATTCCAGCGGCGGAGCCTCGATCCTCGGGGCGGACCACACCCATGACGAACGAGCTCCTGAGCGGACTGTCCATGTAGGCGAGAAAGGAACGCGCCACGGTTATCCCGGCCGCCAGCGAGAAAGTCGGCGCAAAAGGCAACAGGATGTTGAGCACCGAAGCCATACCGTGAGAAACCGCCATGGTTTTGACCACGCCAAAATGGCGCGCGATGGTTGGCGCAATCAGGAATGAACAGGCCGCGATAATGTAGGAGAGAAAGAACGTCAAACCGAGAGATTTCAACTCTACACCGAAGCGCAAGAAAAACCAGTACGACAGGAGCGGGCTGACCAGGCCGGCGCCGAGGTTATCGACGACGCCGAGCATCGCCAGTTTAGCGACAATGCCCAAATCGCGAGAGCGCTTTATCGCTTGCCTCTCAGCTGCTTGTCTTTGTCGCGGAACGTGGTGCTCGTCAATGCTCGCGTAAGCAAAAATGATCCCGATGCTGAATAAAACAGTCATCGCGAAGAGCGGCTTGTATGAGGTGACGATTTCCCAACCGTGTCGCTGCTGTAAATACTGGGGCAGCGCGCTCACCAGTGCGCCGAGGGATCCCATGATCGATCCCACACAGGCATTGGTGGCGAAAATGCGATTTCTATTTTCCGGCGTGCATTTCTCGGCGAGCAGTGCTTGTTCGACGGGGTTAAAGGGGCCGCCGCCCTGGCCCCCGGCGCCGGAGCTGCCAACGCCGACCGCGGCAATGCTCTCGGCGATCAAAATGAATATAAGATGGCTGAAAAAGAGATAGAGAAGATTGGAAATAATCGTCAAAACCGCGAGGAGTATTAATATTTTTTTACGGCCGTAGCGGTCGGCCAAGTACCCCCATAGCGCCGTAAGCAGCGCGCTGGTGGCGTAGCCCGTGGAAAAAACCAATCCCACCGTCACAGTCGAAAAACCGAGTTGCGCGAGATAGATGGCGAAAACCACACTGAGATAGGAAAACGCGAAAGCGCGAACCGCTCGCGACGCCATCAGCACTAGTACGTCTCGCTGAAAGTTTTCACCGATCAGTCTCATCGAGCGAAGGCGGCCTGGTGATATCTTTCGGATTCGAGGTCGAGTTCGGTTTTGATCCCGAGCGCGTGCAACGCCTGGTTGGCTTCGGTCAAACTGCCGCTTCGCTGCACAGCCTGGGCCGGCCGTGACAGTGTTTCGAAGACCACCCTGGTGGAAACGAAGAAGGTGAGGGCCGTAAGCGGCGTGAGTCTAACGCTTCTCTCACCACCGCGGATCTTTTGTTCGCCCCAGCCGCCGTTCAGGCAGCGCAGCGGAATCGCGCTCGCTTCCGTGGGCACGGTCTGGATAATTCGTTCGAGCTCCGCGGCGATTTGCGGAGTCAGTGACCAACCTCCGAGCAGACCGCCCGCAGCGCCGATCCGGCTCAGTGCAAATTCGATTTCATCGACACTCAACTCGCCGTCGCTGCCGTAACCGAATACGCCCCACAAAGTCCGGCGGTCGCGCTTTTCCAACTCGGCAAACGCGGCGAGCATAATCGAATCCGCCAGCGGGCTGCGCAGTCCCGGTTCATGACCTTCTGCAAGGGAGTCGCCGCCGACGTCAATGCCCACGAGCAAATCGGCTTGCAATTCTCGCATCGCTGTTTCGATCCCGTTCACCACGCCAGTGACACCGCCGTTAATGTCGAGTAACAAAATTTCCCGACCCAGTGCCGCCGCCATTCGTGATTCGGCGTAATAAACGCCCGTGACGGTCTGAGTTTCGGCGTTAGCCATCCAGGCGAACGGGTGGAGAGCACGAACGTTGCGGGTTTCGCTCAGCTTCCGCGGTCCTGGAATCGGATCGTAAACACTTCGTTCCCAGGATAGTCCGCCAAGGAGGAATTCAAGCCCGCAGAATTCGAGAAATCTTGCCGCTACGAAAGCGCCGACCACGTCGCCGCCGCCGCCCACACCGATCACCAAGGCTCGTGAAGCAGAGCGAATGATGGTTTCGAGTGATTGCATTGGCCGCGTTCTTTAACTGGTTTGAAGATTTCAATGAAAACTTATCTGCGCGAAAAGAATGATCTCGGTGAGATTCTTCGCCTGCGGCTCAGAATGATATTGGTGCAGTTGTGGCTGTGGTTGTGCGCGTGTGCTCTTCTCGAAAGAAGTCATTTTGGAATATGCGTATCCTGTCCCGGCACCGGATTGGCGATCGCTTCGTCGAGGGATTTAACGCCGTGCCATTCGTTTGCCGGCCGTACGCGGCCGTCACTCCCGACCTGGTCGACACCCCAGTAAATTTCCAGCGAGTTATTGTCCGGATCGCGAAATTCCACCGCGATTTGGCAGCCCGCGCGGCGCCGGCCCTCGAAGTCGATCTTGGCGCCGCATTGACGCAAGCGATCGCGCGCGTGCAACACTTCCGCCAAAGTGGGAACTTCGAAAGCAAGATGATGCAATTCCCTGTGGGCGTTTTTTCCGTCTCCGGCGCCCACCAATGCCAAGCAATGATGATCGGTACTACAGCGCAAAAAAACCATGCCGCCAGGCATCATGTCTTCAGGATAAACATCCGATACTTTGAACCCGAGAACCTGAGTATAAAATTCGGTGGATCGTTCCAGATCGCTTACCTGTAAGACTACATGGCCCACTTTGCTGATATGAAAATCCATCCCCCGCGGCGGTGTGAGGCTCTTCAGTTTTTCCACATTGACGGCCATAAAGAGTCTCCTTTATCAATTCGAACGGTCAATTCTATAACATTTCCGGTGTAGTTCTGCACATGCGGAGCATTAAAATCAGATGCTTGGCTGACGCTCAGCACGACACCTCTGTTTATAGATCGCTGGGCTGCGCTCGCACAAATAAAGACGCAGGTATTTAAGAACGAGTTGGCTGTTCAGGCATCAAGCCGTTGACGCGCAGAAATTCAACGACGAAGGTATCGAATGTCGCGGGGTCTTCGATGTTACAGGCGTGTCCCGTCTTTGGAAGGATCTTGTGCATGGCGCCGGGAATCAGCGAAGCAGTTTTTCGACCGCCGGCGAGTGAGTTGTCGTATTCACCGTTGATCACCAAGGTTGGGACTCGCATCGTGCCGAGCCGCGGCGTCATATCAAGCCCGCCACGGGCGCGGAAAATCTGGCCAATGGACTCGCCGGAAAGCCATGGATCGCGTTCGACGAATGTCTGCAGCAGATAATTGCCAAGCTTGCTTTCCGGAAACTCAGGAGCGACCAGCTCACGGAGATGCTGAATATGGTATTTCTCGATACCAATTTTTGTGTAGCCGTGGATTCTATCTTCGATGGAACCGCCGGGACCGCTACTGCCGCCGACTAAAATAAGGGCTTTGAACCTCTCCGGGTGATCGAGCCCCAACAG
>DATIEH010000249.1:0-2186 GCA_035455905.1 Binatia bacterium
ACGTGAGATCTTTGTCCAAAAACAAAATTTTTATGGCTTCGGCAGTAACTCTCACAAATTTGTCGATGGCCGACCCGCGTGCACTGATAATGGATCGGCGAGTCACCAGTGTCGCTGCGGCGAATGGAATGTGCAGATCCGGTCCATAAATTATGTACCGAAAGCCTTGGGCCGCGGCTTTCGTCCCGCCCGAAGGACCGGTCATCGTCGCGGCATCTACAGCTCCGCTGAAGAGCGCCGCGAGATTTTCAACCTGCCCGCCGGTCTGGATGAAAGTTACGTCGGTCGGTTCCATGCCGTTTTTGCGCAAGGCCTGGATGACGAAGTAATGAGAATTGCTGCCGAGCCGGGACACGCCTAGCTTCTTACCCTTGAGGTCCTCGGGCTTCTTGATTTCGGCTTTGCCGAGAATGCTATGGGTCAGAGTATTTTTCGCGCTCGCGACAAAGACCAGATCGGTCGCGCCTTGGGCGTGTGCGCGAACGATCGCCTCTCCCCCGCTGATCGCGATCTGCGCATCGCCGCCCAAAAGCGCCGCGGTGACCATCGGCGCCGAGGAAATATAGACAAGCTGAAAATCGAGTTCGTACTTTCGAAACAGTCCGCCTTCCTGGGCGATCCACGGCATCGATTGAGACATGGTGCGGGCGGAGTAAAAGCCGGTCAGTTTATCCGTCGCTGCGCCGAGGTCCTGGAAAAAGCCCATGGTTACTAAAAATAGCAAACACCTGTAACTCCCAGGTAAACCGAATTGGCTCATAGGCCACCTCCTGAAATCCCGGCAGACACTGTATTGCTTGCGGGACGCGGCGAACCTATCAAAAACACTCTCTGCCGGCCAGTCGATCTTTCAGCGATCCATCGCGCTCGGGCCCGGACCGGCAACGAAGCATGCGAGCGGTGTGAGCATCAGGTCCAATTTGGCACAGATAGCGGTGAGAAGCGGCTCGGGGCTTTCTCTTGACCCAACCGAGATCGAAGTGTTACGGCATCCTGAACCAAACGACTTAGGAGTCGGCCTGAAAATTGTTGTCTTCGGCCCAGAAAAGCGAGTCGGCGCCGTGCATGGAGCCCATATTCTCGATCTCAACCGCGGAATGAGCGAGTACCTCCGGCAGCGCGGCGAATCCAACCCGGAATTAAAAGCCGCAGAGCGCGTTCCGGCTCGCTTGTTGGCGTTCATCGAGCGGGGCGCTTCCGGCATTGAGGACGCGCAACGGGTCATCGAGCATTTTTCGAGTGTGAACGACCGAGAACACAATCAAGTACTCTACCAAACAAGTAACGTAAAGATTCATGCGCCTTGGCCCGAGCGCCGCATCGCCTGTGTTGGTGGCAACTACGCGGCGCATCTGGCGGGCATGTGGGCGAACCGCCTTGGCAAAACCGACGTGTCCATCGAGGAAATCGTTGCCGAAGCGCGGCAAGCCGGACCGTGGGGTTTTTGGAAAGTTCCAGCCGAGGTGGTCGGGCCCGATGATCCGATTCCATTTCCAAAACGTGTCACCTATTTCGACTACGAAGGCGAGATCGCCATCGTTATCGGCAAACGGGGTAAAGATATTCCGGCCGCGCAAATCAAGGATTATATTTGGGGCGTTACTCTGTTTCACGATTGGAGCATTCGAGATGCCGGCGGTACCGATCGCGTCGTGAGTTATAACTTACAGAAGAATTTTGACGGCGCTGTATCCATGGGCCCCTGCGTCGTTGTCGGCGAAGTCGATCCGCAAAATATCGACGCCGAAACCCGCGTGAACGGGGTGGTGCGGCAAAGCTACAATACCAAAGACATGATCTGGCCCTTCGGCGAGGTCCTCGAATATCTATCTCGAGACTTCACCTTTGTCCCTGGGGACGTGATTGCGGGCGGCACGTCGGCTGGAACCGCCGCCGATAAATCGCGCCGTGGACCGGATGGCAAACGGCCGTTGGATCTCTTTTTGAAAGTTGGTGATACCGTGGAAGTATCATCCCCAAAAATCGGCGCATTAGGGAATACGATTGTTGCGTCGTAGCGTGAAGTTTTACGGTCTTAGGACAGAATAGCCATGGATTTCGATCTTCCCGAAGAAATTCGAATCCTGCGCGACACCGTGCGCAAATTTGTCGACAAAGAGCTGATCCCCCTCGAGCGTCGGTACCGCCACGACAGAGAAGGACCGATGCCGGAGCATCTGCTCAAG
>DATIEH010000250.1:0-5611 GCA_035455905.1 Binatia bacterium
TAGACGCTGTGCGTCGTCTCTAGTTCCATAACCGTTTCATCGGCGCGCCATTTTTCGCAAAAGAGTTTGACGATCGTTTGTTATTGGATCACACCCCGCGCGCGCAGGTCGGCCAAATTTGCCGTGGTTAAACCGAGTGCAGCGAGCACCTCGTCGGTGTGCTGACCGATGGTGGGAGCGTCGTGGTGGATGCTCGTGGGCGTTTTGGAAAGATGAATCCAAGGAGCTAGCAAAGTGGTTGGGCCCGCGGTCGGGTGATCGCGTTCGATAAATGCCCGTCGCTCTTTGATATGGCGGTCTTCAATGACCTCGCCGAGCGACAGGACGGGCGCGCCGAAGTAATCGAGCTCGCGCAGTCCGTCCCAAATTTCCTGGCGAGTTTTGGTTCTCGCCCAGCTTCTGACGATTTCCTCGAGCTCGGTTCGGTGCTGCCGGCGCGCCGCCGCCGTGGCAAAGCGGGAATCTTCGAGTAGATCGTTGCCGCCGATCAGAGGAGCCGCCTTTGCCCAGACCGCATCATTCATTTCCGGCACGCGCAGCGTGAAATAGCCGTCGGAGACTTGCATCGGACGATTGCCGACGCTGTTGCCAGTGAAATGCTCGTGCAACGAGCTGGTCATGAAACCGAGCACGGCTTCCTGCATCGACACTTCGACTTTCTGGCCTTCGCCCGTTTGCGCGCGCGAATGCAGCGCTGCGAGTATGCCCAGCGCAATGCTTACGCCGGCGGCTTCGTCACCGATGCCAAGGGTTTTAGTTCCCAAAGCGCCGTTATTTTTCCATGCGCTATGGGTCCAGCCAGCGATGCTGTTGTTGCTCGCTGCTGTGTTGCCGTAGTTGGCGTAGGGACCCCACTCACCGTAGCCGCGTGAGCAGGCATAGACAAGCCGCGGATTGAGCGACTTGACCGAGTCATAGTCTAGACCGAATCGTTCCATCACGCCTTTTTGATAGTTCTCGACGAGCACATCGGCGCCGGCGATGAGCCGGCGCGCAAGCTCGACGCCCTTTTGCGTCTTTAGATTGAGGACGATGCTTTTTTTGTTGACGTTGATGGCCAATGACTCGTAGGCGTCAACGGTCGCGCCGGGCTGCATCCATAAGCGGCGAAACTCATCGCCCCCCGGCGGCTCGACTTTGATTATGTCCGCGCCGAGATGCCCAAGCAGCATTACGCAGAAAGGTCCGGCGAGGGCGTGGGTAAAGTCGATCACGCGTAAGTCTTGGAGTGCGCCGGGCATGGTTTGAACCTCCTGGAAGACTGGAATGATGGAATGATGGAGTACTGGAGTGTTGGGAATCTCGTCTAAGCCGGTCGAAACTTCGGCAACGTGACGTCGGCTGTGACATCGTCGAAGACAACGCGCACGGGCATTCCCACTCGCACTTGCTCCCACGGGCACTCGATCACGTTGCTGATCATGGTTATCTGTTGGTCGGTGCCGTCGAGGGTGATGTGCGCGACGACATAGGGTACGTCCTCCTGAAAAGCAGGAATGGACACGTAGTGCACGACGACAAACGACGCTACAGTGCCGGTCGCGCCGAGCTTCGTCCAGTCGAATTTCCACGAGTAGCAATGCGGACAAAAAGCCTGGGGCGGCCAGCGAAACTTCCGGCAATCGCTGCAGCGCTGGGCGGAAAGCTCGTGCGCTTTACAACGAGCCCAAAATGGCTGGGAGTCGAGATCCACAATCGGTAACGGCTTGAGATAATCTGCCATGGTTAAGCTCTCCTCAACAGCACGGCGCTCTCGCCGCACTCGCCGCAGACGAGCGCGATCTCCGGGTTTCGGACCTGCCGGCAGGCGGCGCGGTCGTAGGTATGCGCGCCGTTGCATAGATCGTCGACCACGCCTTCGGGGCGGAGCTGCTGGACCGCTTCGATCACGTGATTGAGCCCGTGAATGTGCGCCTCGGACATGAGCCCGCCGTGGGTGTTGACGGGCAGAGAGCCGTCGAGGCGGTTGTGGCCGGCGGTAACCCAGGGGCCGATCTCGCCCTTTTTGACCAAGCCGAAGTCTTCGATGTGTGTCATGCACATGAACGTGAAAGGATCGTAGATCTCGGCGATGCTGACATCTTTCGGCGTGATGCCCGCGCCCTCGTACAATAGCGGCGCGGAGTTGGCGCCGTTGGTTTCCCAAAGCCCCGCCGTCTGACCCTGGCCGCCCATGCCCGACATGATATAGACCGGCGCATGCTTCGTATCGCGCGCCCGTTCCGCGGAGGTGATCACCAGCGCGACGCCGCCGTCACTTTCCTGGCAGCAATCGAGCAAGCGGAACGGGTAAATGATCCAGCGCGAGTTCTGGTGGTCTTCGATGGTGATGGGTTTGCGCATCATCGCCTTTTTGTTGAGAGCCGCATGGCTGCGCTCCGTGACGGCGAGATGGGCAAAGTCAAGGGTGGTCGTGCCGTAACGCGCCATATGCGCCGTGGCGATCGGGCCAAACGAGGCGGCGGCATGGTGGATGCCGAAAGGGGTGGTGAACTGGGCGTCGCCTTTGACGTCGTTGGCACGCTCCGCCCGCGCCGCGCGCCCCTGGCTGTAGCGATTGCGCGCTTTGAAGACCAACACGTTCTTGCAGATCCCCGCGTGCACGAGCATGGCGCCGGAGAGCACTGCGCCGCAGTTCCAGCCGCCGCCGCCGTCGCTGTAGAATTCGAAGTTGCATTTTTTTAGTCCGAGCGCGCGGACCAACTCGCGCACCATCTGGCCTTCCGGCTGGCGGTGGTAAAATGAAACCACTCCATCGATGTCCTGGACCTGCAACCCGGCATCCGCGATCGCTTTGAGGCTTGCCTCGGCGGCTAGCGTCAGAGTCGTGACTCCGGAATTGCGCGAGAACGCGGTCCAGCCAATTCCGACGATCGCAGTTTTGTCTTTGATCGGTTGCTCCGGCATGTTTTACCCCAGATCTTTGTTGTCAAGCGTTCTGCAAAAACGTTTTAGGAATCCTTCGACAAAGCTCAGAGCCTGCCCTGAGTTTATCGAAGGGACGAACGGACACAGAGTGATAGCGTTAAAGTTTCCCTTTCATGAGAATCATTCCGTTAGTTGGAAAAAATCTCTTTCATCAGCTTCGAATCTTCGTCGAAATCTTCGGCCCAGGCGGGATCGACGGGCACGATCTGGGCCCCTCTCACTTTGATGCTCTCGTCTTGAGGCAGGTCGGTTCGCGCGACCAATCGCCCGGCATTTTGGTACAGTTGCTGCCCTTCTCTCGACAGCAGAAAATCGACCAGCAGACGCGCCGCCGCGGGATGCGGCGCTTGTGAGACCAGACCCACTCCGACCATAAGACCGGGCAGCGGCCCAAGCGCAACCCAATCGATGGGAGCGCCTTTTTGCTTCAACCGGTTCACCGTCACGCCATTGGCATTGATCTGGAGCGCGGTCTCACCGGCGGCGACTAATTGGGTTATCAAAGTCTGACCGATGCGCAGCATCGGGTCCTGCCTCGACAGATCTCTCATGTATTTGACGCCTTTTTCCCGCCCCAAAATGTGCAGCATGGCCGTGAACCAATCGATCTTGTCCTTCTCCAAAATCATTTTGTTTTTCCAGAAAGGAGCGAGCAGATCTTCATAGCGCTTCGGCAGGTTTTGCGCCGGGACGAGTTGCGTGTTGTAGAGAACGACGTAGGGATTATAATAAGTCGCGGTCCAATATCTCTCTTCCTTGAAACCGCGCGGAAAAAAGCGATCTTCGGCTGACGCGTATTCGCCGACAATGGCTCTTTTCTTGAGCGCGTGAAGATAAAAAGCCGGCGTTTGCAGGACATCGACCAGAGACTTTTTCGCGCGTGTCTCCTGCAAGACTTTGGTGACGATCCTTTCGCCTTCCGACCGGTTGATGTTGACGTCGAGGAAGGGATACTTCGCTTTGAAGCGAGCGCTCATCGCGCTGGCTTCTTCCAAGTTGGTCGTCGTGTAAAAAACTACCTCACGCTCTTTTTTTGCCGCTTCGACGAGGTCGTCTTTTGTCGCCGCGCTCGATCCCCGAGCAAAGGCAACCAAAGCGGCCATGGACAGGATCAAACAAATCGGCTTCATGGCGATCAGATTCGCTGACTGGATTTGGACGATATCCAACAACCGGAGCGCGCGTCAACCTGAAGCTCGTCTCGGACCGAGCTCTTACGTTGACTTTCTTCGTCCACTGCAGCTATGAAGCGTAAAATATAAGTGCTCCAGGAGACAACGATGTTTGTTCGATACTCATTGATTGCCGCATGGCTTTTTTTCTCCGGTGTTTCGGGGAAAGCGGCGGCTCAAAGTGCCAAGCCGATGGCTCCGGCCGATCTGGCCAAATACAGCGGCGCCGATCGAGCGCGCATCCTTTATGATGGGGCGAAGAAAGAAGGCAAATTCTTATGGTACACATCGCTCATCGCGAACAAAGAGATCGTCAAGATCTTTGAGTCCAAATATCCCGGTGTAACGGTCGAGACCTATCGTGCCAGCGGCACGCAATTGGCTTCCAGAGTGTTGGCCGAAGCGCAGTCGAAGCGTTATCTCGGCGATGTCATCGAGACGTCGCCGCCAGGTCTGATGGTATTGCGCGACAGCCAACTTCTTCTGCCGTACGCCTCGCCGTTTCTTGCCGAATATCCGGAGGCAGCCAAGCAAAAGTCTCCAAACGGTCTGACGCTTTGGACGACGGACCGCGAGTCGTACATCGGCGTCGGCTACAATACGAAGGTTCTGCCCGCCGGCGATGTACCGAAAAGCTTCGACGACCTGTTGAAGCCGGCACTAAAAGGCAAACTGGCGATCAGCAACGACGATGTTGCGGCTCGAATGGTCGGCGGCATGGTCAAAGCGAAGGGCGAAGCATTCGTAAAAAAATTGAAGGAGCAGGACGTCAAGGTGCACGCACTCAACGGACCCGGATTCAATGAGCTGATCGTTTCCGGCGAAGTACCGATATCGTTCACAGCGATCCATAGCAATATCGGTCACGCCGCGGACAAGGGCGGGCCGGTGGCATGGGTGCCGATGGATCTGGTGCCGGCGATCTCCGGCGGCGTTGCGCTCTTCGCCCACGCCCAGCGTCCGTACGGCGCATTGCTGCTGGTCGATTTTCTTCTGAGCCACGAGGGCCAGAAAATGCTGATCGAGACATTCAAGCATGGCAGTGCAACGAAGGATTATGGATTCAAGCGATGGTACCCCGAAGAGGGTTTGACTACTTCGCAATACGATCAGACGATGGATAGATGGCAGAAACTGGTTGCGGAATTTATGCGCAGATGATTTTTATATCGCGTCTGCGTGTTGTTCATCGCTTAGGGTCCTTTAGGGTCAGGTCTTTAATCTTGCTGTGTTCACTGTTGTCCCACGTTTTCGAGCCAATAACTCATGCCTGACTCTCATATGTCTGCGGTCACCCCGGCGGGGAGAAAAAGCAATCTCCAAGGCACAGCACGATTGTCGCTCAATGAGATCGCCGGGCATTTTTAAATGTTCATTTGGGCCACAGCCGGCGCAATGACATCCGGCGATCAACTCCCGCCGCCGCCACCGCTGTCGGAGCCGCCGCGTCCGCGTGCCTGATCGCGCCGTGCCTTGTCAATCTCTTCGTCGAACTGCTTACCGATGCGCTC
>DATIEH010000251.1:0-7923 GCA_035455905.1 Binatia bacterium
GTTCATGATTTCAATGTCAAATTTCCGACTCAGATTTATCGCTACTTCAAAGAAATCGGCGGACAGTATTTACAGTTCCTGCCGTTGGTCGAGAAGACCGGCGATCCGGCCCATCCGGTCCACAAGCGCTCCGTACCGGCAGCGGCTTATGGTAATTTTCTGAATGCTATCTTCGATGAATGGGTGCGCCACGACATCGGCAGGATCTTCATTCAGTTGTTTGATGAGTCGGTGCGGCCTTTTCTCGGCATGGAGCATGCGCTTTGCATTTACCGTGAAACCTGCGGCGACGTGCCGGTGGTGGAGCACAACGGCGATTTTTATTCCTGCGACCACTACGTCTTGCCGGAGTATAAGATCGGCAATATTTATGAAACTCCGATCGCCGAAATGGTCGAGGATCCGCGCCAGCGGCAATTTGGGCAAAATAAATGGACGAGCCTGCCTAAGTATTGTCGCGAATGCGAAGTGCTTAGCATGTGCAACGGCGGCTGCCCCAAGGATCGCATCATCAATACCCCCGACGGCGAGGCCGGGCTCAATTATCTGTGCGCAGGCTTGAAAGCATTTTTCACGCACAGCAAGCCCTACTTCCAAAAATTCGCCGAGCTTGTCGAAGCCGGCGAGCCCGGGGAGAAGCTGATGGAAATCGTCCGCGCGGCCGACTCCAAGGCTTCGATACGTCAAGCGGGCCGGAACGACCCTTGCCCGTGCGGCAGCGGAAAAAAATACAAACGCTGCTGCGGCCGCGGCGCGCATGCCGGTGTTTAGCATTCGGGCTCCCCGTACTCACCACCAGAGACGAAGGACACGGAGTTAAAATTTTTTAAATTCTTCGCGAGCTCTGTGCCCTTTGCGGTGAAACAAAATTTATCGTTAAACTTGAGGGAAGCTGCATGACTCTGTACGACGACATGATGGAAGGCGCGATCGATGTTCATTGCCACATTGATTTCGAGTTTTCCGCCAAAGAGCGCAAGCGCGAGCCGGAGTTTCTCTGGCTGCCCAAGGCCGAGGCCTTGGGGATGCGCGGCGTCGTTCTCAAATCCCACTGGTGGCCGACCATCAATGTGGTTCCCTACATCCTTGCCACCACGCCGACGAAAGTCGCCCTGTGGTCGAGCGTCGCTCTCAACAGCACCGCCGGCGGTCCCAATCCTTGCATCATCGAGGCGTGCGCCGAGTTGGGCGGCAAAATGGTTTTCCTCCCCACCTGGAGCGCGCGCAACGATGTGGAACGCAAAGGCTTCAGCAGCCGAATCAAATCTTACTATAAGAGCCATGCCATGCTGGAAAATCCGAATTATTATTTCCTCGACGACAAAGGGAAACTGATCCCGCGCGGTTTTGCAATCATCGAAGCGTGCAAGGCGCATGACTTGACGCTCGGCATGGGCCACGTTTCCTGGCAGGAATCGCTGGCCTTCATCGAAGCTGCGCGGGATATGGGATATAGCCACAGAATCGTCGTCAACCATGTGCAAAGCCACATGATCGCGATGCCCATCGATGCCATGAAACGCTCTGCGGAAATGGGCGCGTTCCTCGAAGCCTGCTGGAACGCCCTTGCGCCCGGACGGATGGACTCGCCCGAGCTGGTCAAACAGTTTCGCGAAGTCGGCTTGCGGCAAATTATCGCCAGCACGGACTACTTCCGGCCCTACAGTCCGAATCCCGCCGAGCTCTTTCGTATGTATTTGGGAATGCTACACGAAGGCGGATTGAGCACAGGCGAAGTGAATCAGGTCGCGTCGATCAATCCGGCGCGCTTGATGGGAATGCAATGAAAAAGGGCCATCGGGCGTTAAAGCTTCTCATCGCTCGGAACAATATCGGTAATCAAGTCTCTGATCAAACGTCGCTTCGGCAGCGGTTCGACCCTGATCGGCGTCGGCTTTAGCTTGACCATACAGGTGTATTCCACTTGGCCGTCGACAAGAGCGACGCAGGTCTTGCAGGCATTGGCATTGATGCAGCTATAGCGAATGCCGAGCGTGCTGTCGCGATGAATGCGGATCCAACGCAGCGCGTCGAGCAGCGACATGCCGTCTTCGTAGGGCACTTCAAAATCATCGTAGCGGCTCGTTTGACCGAAGGAGCCGCGTTTGACCCGAAGCTTCGCTATCGAGCTCACTGCATCAACGGTTTCTCGAGCTGGCTGCGATCGAGCCGCACCGGCTGCGCCCACCGACACACAAGCTCGCCGTCTCTTAGCTCCAATACTTGATTTTTGATCAGCTGATAGTCGGCAAGCGGAAAATCTTCCCGCTGATGCGCGCCACGACTCTCAGCTCGCCCGAGCGCCGCATAGACGACGGCCTCCGCGGCTGTCATCATCGCGCGCAACTCGAATCCGTCTTGCACGTCGAGATTGAACTCACGCTCGTTGCCCAAGTGTAAATGTCGCAATTCCGTGGTTTTGATCTCCGCAATGCGCGCTTGTGCGCGAGTCAGCTTGTCCCCGGTTCGAAACGGCCCCGCGAGATCCCACATAATTTTTTGCAGTTCAGTCTGAAGGACAATCGGCGCAATGCCGTTGTCGTCGGAAGTTCGACCAAAGCGCTCCAATCGAGCAATACTTTCTTCCGCAAGCTTTTCATCCCAGTTGGAGTTCCCGGCTTTTACATTATCGGCGGCTGCGCAACCGGCACGTTCCCCGAACACGAACGCTTCGGTAATTGCGTTGCCGGACAGCCGGTTCGCTCCGTTCGAACCACCGACCGCCTCGCCCGCGGCATATAACCCTTCGATTCGCGTACGCATATTAGCATCGACCCGAATGCCGCCCATATGATAATGCGCCATCGGGCCGACTTCCACTGGCATTCGGCTGAGATCGATACCGTTGGCGAGCAGGCGATCAATTACGGGACCAAAGGCGGCGCGCAAATCCTTTTCCGCAATATGCCGGAAATCCAGATAAGCACCGCCATGCGGCGTGCCTCGACCGGCTTCGACCTCTTTCAGAATTGCATACGCCGCGATATCGCGCGTCGCGTTATATTGACCGAAATCGGTGCTGCCGTACCGATCGATGAACTCCTCGAATTGACCATTGAGCAGTTTGCCACCGACTTTGTAGCGAAACGGGTCCCACATAATGGGATCCATCCCGACGAGCCGCGGTGCGAGATGACCGATGGGAAAAAATTGCACGAACTCCATATCGATAAGCTCGGCACCGGCCCACAGCGCCAGCGCGTAGGCCTCGCCGCCCATGTTCGCCGAAGCGCTGTTGCGCGCATACAGCTTGGTGAGGCCACCCGCTGAAACCACGGCCGCTCGCGCTTGAATCGTGAATAGCTCATTGTTTGTGAGGTCAAGCGCGATCGCGCCCATGACGCGGCCGTCGCAAACTAAAATCTCGACCACTGCAAAATTGCTGACCCGGCGAATTTTCGAAAATTCTGTGATTTTTCTCCTCAGGGTTGCGGCGACGGCGGGTCCGGTGTTGAGAAAATCGACGTAACAGCAACGTTTGACGCTATGTCCGGGTGCCATCACTTGTTTGATTCGTTGGCCTTTCCGCGCCCAACGAATGCCCCATTCCTCCATTTCACGGATGCGCTTCGGGCCCTCCGAGCACACCAGCGCGGCGAGCTCTTCGTTGCAGAGACCGCGTCCCGCTTTGAGCGTATCGTCGAGGTGAAGCGCAACAGAATCTGGCTCTTCTTCGGCCAAAGCGGCGGCCACAGTCATCTGCGCCATGACGGTGGCACCGCCGCGGCCGATTTGGCCCTTATCGACCAGCAACACGGTCGCGCCAGCCCGGGCAGCGGCAATCGCCGCATACATACCGGCAGCTCCAGCGCCGGCGATGAGGACGTCCACAGAAAATCGCAGCATACGGCGATCCCGCTCCTGAGAACTCATCAGAGCAGTACCTCTGGATCTACCCAGATTAGTCAATCAGGAGCGTTGGTATGGGTGCCACTTTGAAGTGCATCAAGAGCTTTCTTTGCAGCTTCTTGCTCGGATTGTTTCTTGCTTTTGCCTGAACCTGTTCCCAGGATTTGGCCGGCGACGGCAATTTCAGTAACAAAAAATTTTTCGTGATCCGGCCCGGTTTCGGAAACGATGCGGTAGGATGGCAGCGCATGAAAGATCATTTGGCTGATTTCCTGGAGCCTGGTTTTATAGTCGTGCTGCCCGAGGGCTTTCCCGGTGACGTCAGCAGCGAAAAATCGTTCAACCACTCGACGCGCTACTTCGTAGCCGCCGTCCTGGTAAACGCCGCCGAGGATCGCCTCAAAAGCGCCCGCGAGTATGGACGACTTCGTACGACCTCCGCTCAATTCCTCGCCTTTACCGATTCGCAAGAGCGGCCCGAAACCGAGCTCAGTCGCCTTTTTGGCAAGAACTGTAGAGTTGACCAGCGCCGCACGCATCTTCGATAGCACGCCTTCGCTCTTCTCGGGATTACGGCGCATCAATAAATCGCTCACCGCTAAATCTAAAACAGCATCGCCGAGGAATTCGAGAACCTCGTTGTGCGCTTCGCCCTTTTTTCTCTCAAACGAAACGTGGGTGAGGCAGCGCAGCAGCAACGCGCGATCTTTGAAATTGTAATCCAGTGCTTTCTGCAAAAGGCTGAGTCGCGTATCGTTTGTCACTCTGATTCTATTCTGGAGAAACCCCTAGGCTGTCGCAAGCAGCCGGTTCGATTTGTGCGTGCGCTACAGGCGTCCCCGTAAGCGAGCCATCGTCAAATCCGGTGAGCTCAACGACCACCTCTTCGTTGCACAACTCACTGCCCAGGCGAACATTCACCGGGAGATAGTTCCGGGTGAAGCCGCGCCGAGCGCCGGTTTTTGTATTCATTTTCTCTTCAACCAGCACCGCGAGCCGCCGGCCCAGAAAACTCGAGCAGAAAGCGCGCTTTTTTTGGACCCCCAACTCGCGCATTCGGCGCGCCCGCGTTTTCTTGACGTGACCCGCCACTTGCTCCGTGAGCGATGCCGCCAGCGTCCCGCGGCGTGTTGAGTAAGGAAACACGTGAAAGTAAGTCAGAGGCAGGGAAGCGAAATACTCCAGAGACGATTCAAATTGGCGATCGCTCTCGCCGGAAAAACCGACAATGATGTCCGTTCCCAATCCGGCTTCCGGTAAACGCTCGCGCGCACGCGCCAGTAAATCACGATAGTAGCCGGTATCGTAGTTGCGCCGCATTCTTGTGAGGATCGCGTCGGCGCCGGCTTGCGCGCAAACGTGCAGATGCGGACAAATCACCTGAGACGAAGCGATCAGATCGAGCAGCTGATCCGGAAGCTCGCGGGGATCGAGCGAGCTCAAGCGCAGCCGGGAAATCAATCCGCTCGCCGCGATCATCTCCACGAGCTGTGTCAGATCAATTTTCGGTCGCAGATCCTGACCATAGCCGCCGAGATGAATTCCCGTAAGCACGATCTCTTTGTAGCCGGTTCCGGCCAGTTGTTTGACCTGCTCCATCACCTCCCGCGGCTCGATGCTGCGGCTGAGCCCTCGGGCTACTGGAATGATGCAGTAGGTGCAGGAATAGTTGCAGCCCTCCTGAATTTTCAGAAATGCACGCGTGTGTCCGGGAAGGACGCGGGTGCCGATCACGGGAATACCGCGCTCGTGCTTGATGTCGCTCACAGCAATTTGTGGTTCTTTTGGCCGATCCGCCGCGATGAACCGAATCAAATCGTCCAATCGATTCAGCCCGACGACGTAATCGACGCCGGGAACCCGAGCCATCTCGTCGGGGTTCACCTGCGCATAGCAGCCGGTCACCAAAACCTTAGCCAGAGGATTACGCCGGTTGGCGCGACGGATGAGTTGGCGCGCTTCCCAGTCCGCCCGGTCCGTGACGGTGCACGTATTGACAATGTAGCAATCCGCGGCTTCCTCGAACGGCACCATCGAGTGCTGATGTTCCAAGCGGCTTTGAATCACCGCGGAATCATATTGGTTGATCTTGCAACCCAATGTGGTAATTGCGACCCGCATATCCTGTAGGGACGCAGCATGCTGCGCCCGTTTTCCTAGTAACTGATTTTCTCCGGTCTATTGGCTGTTAATTGTTGCGTTTCGTCCTTGAGCGCGCGTTCAATCCAGCCACCGCCGAGGACCTGATCATTGCGATAAAAAACCGCCGCCTGTCCCGGCGTCACGCCTTGAACGGTTTCATCGAAAACCACTTCACAAGTCGCATTCCGACTGGGTCGAACCCAACACGGAACTGCCGGAGCGCGATAACGGATCTGCACTTCGGCGGCAAATTCGATTTGATCGGGGAGATCAATCCAATTGACAGCGCTCGCGATCAGACCGGTACAGCAAAGCTCTTCTTTTTTGCCAACCACTACTTGCTTGGTCTTTTCGTCGATGTCGATGACATAGAGCGGTTCCCTCGCCGCGATCCCCAACCCGCGTCTCTGGCCGACGGTTACATTGTGAATACCGCGATGCCGGCCGAGGATTTTGCCTGATCGGTTGATCACATCACCACCGCAAAGCTCATCGTTTTTGGCATAGGAGGCAACCAGTTCTTTGTAATCGCCAAAACAAATATCCTGGCTTTCCGGACGCTCCGCCGCCGAAAGCCCCAGCCAGCGCGCCCGTTCGCGCACCTCCGTCTTTTGCATTTCGCCGAGTGGAAACAACGCACGCGCGAGCTGCTCTTGGCTCAATGCAAATAGAAAATAAGATTGATCCTTCGCCCCATCGACACCGCGAAAAAGCGCCGCATGGCCGTCGTCCTGATGAGCGATTCGCGCATAATGCCCCGTGGCGATGAATTCGGCGCCCTGTGCGCGCGCCCAGTTGAGAAGTATTCCCAGCTTGAAATCACGATTACAGGCAACACACGGGTTGGGGGTTCGGCCGTGCAAATAATCGTCAGCAAAAGGCTTCACTATGCTGGCGGCGAACTGCGCCCGAAGATCGAGAAGCGTATGCGGAACGCCGAGCATATCGGCGACTTCTGCAGCGCCGCGATGATCGGAACAGACGCGCGGACCGCGGTTTTCTTCCCACATGCGAAGCGACACTCCGTGAACGTCATAGCCCTGCTCGACCAGCAGACTCGCCGCCACTGAGCTATCGACGCCGCCGCTCATGGCGACAACAATTTTCTTCTTGTTGATCATCGTTTAATTTTGGCCGCCGCATGCTGCGCCCTATAGTTTTCTGGCCACCCCAAGTAGCGCGCAACGCGCATCAAGGGAGCGCATATCGAAGGATTCAACTGCCGGTATTTTTCAGCAGCTCCTTGACTCGATTGAGAACTTCGTTTTCTTCGGCGGTTTTCTCTTCCAGACCACCTTGGCGGGTGTTAAGCTCGTCGACCCTCCTCTCGAGTCTTTCGACATATTCCGCGAGGCTATTCACCGCCTTGGCAATGACGTCGGGTAAATCCGCCGAATTGAGATCGATGATCGCTTTTCCCGTCGCCGTGTGTCTCGCCTCATGGCTGACAACACGGCCGGGAATCCCGACAATGGTCGAATGGGGCGGCACCGAGGTGACGAGCACCGAGCCGGCCCCCACGCGGCTGTGCCGGCCGACCGTGACGGGGCCGAGAACGGCCGCGCCGCTGAAAATCGTCACCGAGTCTTCGATGGTCGGATGACGCTTAATCGGCTGCGTGGAGGTACCGCCGAGCGTCACCCCCTGATAGATTGTGACGTCATTGCCGATTTCGCTGGTTTCACCGATGACGACGCCCATGCCATGATCGATAAAGCAGCGCCGGCCGATTTTCGCGCCGGGATGAATCTCAACTCCGGTCAAGAATCGTCCGACGTGGCTCACGAAACGCGCAAGCGTGATCAGTTGGCGTTGCCAGAGCCAGTGCGCGATCCGGTAGATAAGAATTGCGTGGAACCCCGGATAGGCGATCGCAACTTCCCAAATCGAGCGGGCCGCCGGATCGCGCTCGAATACCGCCTGAATATCTTC
>DATIEH010000252.1:0-3167 GCA_035455905.1 Binatia bacterium
CCATTGAAGGGTGGCACAAATGACGCCGGAGCAGGGTTTTACCTATTCGATGTCCTTGGAAGTTTATCTCCAGGCCGCTTCGGTGCGTGGAGTACTGACGACCAATCAGGATCGTTTGAGTAATTTCTTGATCGTGCGCGAAGGCGAGGAGGTCTTCTCACTTACGCAAGCGAGTCTGGAAACGTTCAATCAAAAGCCGGTATTGGTTACAGCCGCCGAATACTTGGTCTATATGCGAGAGGTGTATTTGATCGCTGACCTGAGCGTCGCGGGCGAGAGTTCAACATCGACGATGAGGAGTCGCTACGTTCCGAAAGACCAAAGTAAAGCTTTGCTCGGCGTTGGTCCATATTTACTGCAAGGCAACATTCATTTACGTCCGGGCAGCGCGCTGCATGAGTTAATGATGGAAAAGAGTCAGTTTCTTCCTGTCACTGGAGCAATCTTGATCGACCGGCCTGACGTTGCTCCACGGACCTATTTGGTCAACCGCGCCAAGATCGGCTTTATGAGCGCGGTCGGTGACGGTCTCGTGGAGCTGTGAGATAACATGGTCACAATATTTCCAACCGAAATAAATCATATCAAGGCCCGTGGTCTCGTGCGCGTCACGTGGGATGATGGCCATGTCGGCGAGTACCCGGAGAGTTATTTGCGCGGCTATTGTCCTTGCGCGGTTTGCCAAGGGCACGGCACGGAACGTCGATTCATCGATGTTCCTGATGCCAAATTAGTTGGAATTTCCGCTGTCGGAAATTATGCCATCGAGCTTTACTGGCAAGACGGACACAGCACCGGCATCTATACCTACGAATATTTGCGAACCTTATGCCTTTGTCCCAAGTGCCAAAGTGAGCAATCTCGCCAGGCTTAGTTTCGCTTTTCCGCGTCTCATCGATCAAGAGAAGTCAAGTGCGCGAAGCAACTTGCGCTGACGTTCCGTTTCGCTCTCACGGGTGGACGTCAACAGCGCTTGACTTGCTGATGGCTAATTTTTACTCTGCATGCGTTTCTAAGAATGGCTGCCTTCCGGATGATTTTGCGTGTGCGAGAGTGGCGGAACTGGCAGACGCACTAGACTTAGGATCTAGCGGGCAACCATGGGGGTTCGAATCCCCCCTCTCGCACCAGCGTACATCAGGAAGCCGCTCAAAGACCGTCGAGTGTGCATCATGGTTTAGGTGGTTACGGCAGAATGAATATGAAAGTCGATATCGATGAACTAAGTCCAGTGCAGCGCAAAGTCCATGTCGAGCTGCCAGCTGAGACAGTGGCTGATGAATTTTCTCGCGCCTACAAAAATCTCGGCCGACGGGTACGGGTCAGAGGTTTTCGGACGGGCAAGATTCCGCGCCCGGTCTTGCAAGGAATTTATGGAGACGAGGTCAAAGGCGAAGTCAGATCGCACCTGGTGGAAGAATCGCTTGCCGAGATCGTAAGAGAGCGTGGGTTACAGATCGTCTCGCGGCCAGAGCTCGAGACCAACGATCTTCGCGAAACGGAATCTTTTTCCTTTTCGGCGATATTTGAAATCAAGCCTACATTTGACGTCAAGGACTACCGTGGCATTCCCATCGAAAAACCGCGGATTGCGGTCACCGAAGCTCAGGTGGACGAGGCGCTTCGCCGACTCCAGGAAAATCACGCCAGGCTGGAGCCGGTGGCGGATCGAGAAGTCGTCGAAAAAGGCGACTTCGTAACTTTGGATTTCGAAGGGACGCTCGACGGCAAACCCTTCAGCGGCGGCAAAGCGCAAAACTACGTGCTCGAGGTTGGCGCTGGGCAGGCGTTAGCGCAATTTGACGAAGCTGTGGTCGGACTCAAGTTGGGCGAACGCAAGACCGTTTCCGTCACTTACCCGGAGGATTTTCCCAATAAGGAAATCGCCGGCAGAGTCGTCGAGTTTTCGCTTGTCGCGCATGAAATCAAACGCAAGGTCGTGCCCACTCTCGATGACGATTTCGCCAAAGATCACGGAGAGTGCGGATCTCTGGAGGAATTGAAGAGCCGGCTGCGACAGCGTCTCGAGGAAGAAATGGCGCGTTATCAAGCCGATGAGCTCAAGGAACAAGTATTAACCCGGTTGATCGAGCGACATTCGTTCTCAATTCCGCAAGCAATGGTCGAACGACAGACGCGCTATTTGATGGAACGGTATCAAAATCAGATGGCCGCCCAGCGCAGCGAGCAGCCGGCACCGATGGAGGAAGTCAGAAAAACTCTCGAAGAGCGAGCCATGCGCCAGGTGCGAGCCACGTTACTGGTGGAGAAGATTGCCGAGCTGGAAAAAATCGAGATCGGCGACAAAGAAATTCAAGAACGGGTCGATTTGCTTGCGCGCGCGGCTGGGGAACGGGCAAAAAATCTACGCGAATTCTACGCGCGATCGGAAGCGCGCGACGATCTGCGCACGCAAATGGTATTCGATCGAACGCTGGGATTTTTGCTTGAGCACGCAACCGTTAAGGAAATCGATCCGCAGGTTTCTAAGGTTGATGACCAGTCGGAAAAACGATAGAATGCCGCTTGTGATCGAGGGGTTCGGCTACAAATGAGTTTCATCCCCATCGTCGTCGAGCAAACGGGCCGCGGTGAACGAGCTTATGACATTTACTCGCGTCTTCTGAAGGATCGGATTGTCTTTCTCGGTTCGGTCATCACGGATGACGTTGCAAATGTGATTACCGCCCAGCTGCTCTTTCTCGAATCGGAAGATCCCGAGCGCGATATTTTCTTTTACATCAACAGTCCAGGTGGATCTGTGACGGCGGGACTGGCAATCTACGACACCATGCAATACGTCCGTCCGCAAATCTCTACGGTCTGTGTCGGTCAAGCGGCGAGCATGGGCGCGGTGTTACTCGCAGCGGGGACAAAGACAAAACGCTTCGCATTGCCGCATGCCCGGATTATGATCCATCAGCCCTTGGGCGGTTTTCAAGGCCAGGCTGCGGACATTGATATCCAAGCGCGTGAAATCCTGAGGATGCGCGAGGAGTTGAACAATATTTTGATGAAGCACACAGGGCAGAGCCTCAAGAAGATCGAGAAAGACACCGATCGCGACATGTTCATGAATGGGAAGCAAGCCCAAGAATATGGCTTGGTGGACGAGGTGATCGCGACTCGCCCTGAAGGACTGATCAAGAAGTAGCGGTTAACCGGGG
>DATIEH010000253.1:0-2005 GCA_035455905.1 Binatia bacterium
GCCGGCGCCGGCGCCGGCCGCCACATTGCCCTCGTAAACGAGAATATATTGTCCCTCTTTGTCGGCGTATTTTTGTTTACCCTCCCACCATTTCGTCGGGTCTACGACTTCCGGTAGTAACAGAGCCGGTTTGATCGGATCGAGCATTTTGCCGCGGTAAAGAACTTGAAACAGCGAGTTGCCGCCGCCATTGTAGACATCGACGAGATATTTCTCGGCGCGCCGCTCGGCGGCGATACGCGCGGTGAGATCGGTTCCCGCTCCAGTGATGCTGGTAACTTTTATTTTCGGAAATGCCTTCTGAAACACACCGGACTCGATGATCGCCCCGTAACCGCCGATCGAGACCGTCACTTGGCCTTCTTTTTCCGCAGCCCGGACCGTTTGTTCCCATTCGTCTTGGCGGGACGGATTGACCTGAACCGCAACGCTCGGGCGAGCAATGAGGAAGAGCAAACCAATCGAAATGATGAATTCCGATATAAGTCTCATCGCCTCACGACTCCATGATTGCGCCACCGAAATAGGCGAAAGCTGTCTTGCTGAGCGCCAGCGAAGCATCTCGCATTTGGCTCGATCGAATAAACAAGATCCTTCGCCTATCGGCTCAGAATGACATGACAGGCAGTGGGCATGGCTTCGCACTATTGTTGTTTTCCGTTCAACGCCCAGTAAATCTTTTCCGATGTCAGCGGCAGATCGAAAATCCGTACGCCGGAGGCGTCGGCTATGGCATTCGCAATCGCTGCCGCCGTCGGCACGTTCGGGTTTTCCGCAATCGCCTTACCGCCGAACGGCGTCGGTCCCGTGGGGCTTTCGACCAGCACGGTTTTTAATGGCGGCACATCAGCTATGCTTGGAAGCTTCGATTCACCCAAGTTCAACGTTGTAATCTTGCCATCGGTCATCGGGTTTTCTTCCATCAAGGCGAAGCCCAAACCTGTCACGACGCCGCCGTCGATTTGCCCCGTAAGCGTCAAATGATTGAGCACCGTTCCGGTATCGTGAGCCGAAGTCAAATTGAGCACCTTGACTCCGCCTGTCGTCGGATCCACCTCGACCTCGGCAATTTGCGCGGCAAAGCCGGTCACTTTGGGCATGTCTTTCGGAACGAAGTTTGTAAGATGAAACACCGGACCGCCGTTTTCCGCGACGGCAAATTTGATCATTGCCTCGGTGGTGGTGTTTTTTTTGCTCGGCGCGATTAGTTTCCCGCCATCCTGGCGAATCTCTTCCGGCTTACAACCTAATTCCCGCGCCGCCAAGCTAATCAATTTTTCTCGGACTTCGCGCGCGGATTGGTGCACGGCGTGTGCGGAGGTGTTGGTCTGCTTGCTGCCGCCCGTGCCCGGATCGAACGGCAAGCTGTCGGTGTCCTTGAACGCGATGCCGACTTTCTCCGGCGGTAGTCCGAGAACTTCGGAAACGATTTGCTGACTGACCGTGTAATATCCCGGCCCCACATCCGGAACGCCGGTGAGAATCGTTACCCGGCCATCGGTTTCGAGCGTAAGCGCCGAGCTGGCTTTACCTTCCGGCGCGCCGCGATCATACAGCGCGATTCCCCAGCCGCGGTTTTTTCTAGCGCCATTCTTTTTCCAGCCGGAAGCTTTTACCGCGCGCTCCAACACGTCGCCCATCAGAATATGACTCCACTTTTCACCCATCGGATTGGCATCGCCATCACGCAGGATGTTCTTGCGGCGCAACTCGAGCGCGTCTATGCCCATTTCTTTCGCGATGATGTCCATTTGCGACTCGAAAGCGAAAACGACTTGCGGACTACCTGGGGTGCGCGTCTGTGTGCACGGAACCTGATTGGTGTAGGCGCAATAGGTGCGTACCTCGATGGCCGGGCAGCGATACATGCTCGCCAGGCGCCGGCCGCCCAGCACCGTCACTTGCGGGTTCGCTTTCTGCGAGCCGTAAGCGCCGCCGCTGAAGTAAATATCGGCCTTGACCGCGGCGAGCGTGCCGTCCGCCGCGACACCGGTCTTGAGCGTGA
>DATIEH010000254.1:0-4853 GCA_035455905.1 Binatia bacterium
GTCAGCACCGCTTCTTCATTCTCGTGAAAGTAATTGTCGCCGCAGACCACGGTGGCATATTCGATGTCGCGATTTTTCAGCAGGTCACTCAACAGCGCTCCCGGGCCGACGGGCTTTGGCAGAAACAAAAATTCCTGGCCAGCCTTGTCCTCGCCGCCGATCCCGCCAAAAAATTGATTGAGATAATGTAATATCTTTGCCATTTCTTCGCCTCAGCTTTCGTAAGCGGCGCGAAAGCCGCTCGCGCCCATCTGGCAGTGCGCGCCGAAAAAAATGGTCGGGTCAAAAAACAGTGGCTTGTGCGGATCGTGCTTGGCTTTCAAGTGAAGATCAATCTCTGCGCCTCCGATCACTTCGTCGAGAGGGGGAAGTGATAATTTTTCCGAGCGGTTGCCGCGGCTGATCATCGCGTCGGCTTCGCGCGGATGATCCACCAGCGGCCGTTCATAACCTCGGGCGCCATTGTCCTCATGCAGCACGGCCACGGTTTTGATTCCCTCTTCTTCGCAAGCTTTGATAGTCTGCATGAAATCGACGGTGGTATTGCCGGTTCCCTCCATCATGGCCACCGCACCGTCCGCGCCCAGTATCCTCGCCAAGCGGGCGCTCCACAAACCCATTTTCTTTTTCTGCTCGAAGCTATCGTTGTATCCGCGCGAAAGAATCACGCCGAGAAAATCGATTTCGGTCCCGTGCCGCTTGAGCATTTCCTCGATAAAAGGATTGGCGCAGTGGAGCGAGGTGGGAATCTTGCGTTCGCTCTTGTACGTGCCGCTCACCACCGCGCCGTCGATGAACTCGTTGGGATGAACGAACGAGGGCAGCGTTTTCGCGATTTCCTCGCCGTAATAAAAGGTCCGTACCAGAGGAATTTGGCTCTGCACCTGATAGATCAAGACGACTTTCGAAAGCTTCCTGTCAATTCGATTGAGACAAATCCTTTTTGTGTCCGGCGCCGCGCCGCTTTTTCTGACTCCAGCGAGATAACGCGCAACGCGTACCCCGATATACCGAAGCGCCTGATCGAAAGCCAAATTCGCAAGCGCCGCTTCGCCTTCGAGCGTCAGAATGATGTGAAAAGAATCCGACCCGTGGCAGTAACGCGCTCCTATACCACTCATATCGATCAGCCCCTCCCGGGGCTGTTCGATGGGAGTCATTCGTTCGGCATGAGGAAATCTTCCGGCAATCGTCACCAGCACGTTACGCAGTCGCTCGGTCCGTCCAGTTCCGACCAACCGCGCGGGGTGATCAATGCCAGGAAAAGTCCGGCGCTCGTCATCCACTTTCGCTATCGGCATCAGTGTATCCAGGACATGAATAATTCTTTTCGACTCACCGGGGCGCGCGAGCTTCGCGGTCAGCTTGATATTTTGAGTAAGGTCCTTGATCTGCTCTTGAATCTCGGCGAGGCTGACAATAAATTGTTGTCCAACAAGCGAGGATTGATCTCCCCATTGGATATCGTCTACGTGAAAATCGAAAAGTTCTAATTCCACAATTTCCGCGCCGGAGAGTTCGAGCCCAAGCTGGACGGGACTATACTCTTCAGAAAATCTCCGTACAAGTTTGCTCCAGACTAGAATGCGCGATCCAGTTTCACTTGAGGAAAGCTCCCGGGCGACGTTGAGAGTCTTGCTGGTTCAACCTCCGGTCCAGGACTTTTATGACACCGACGTGCGCCTCCAACCCATCGGCCTTGCTTACCTCAAAGCCGCCGTAAAGAAACACTTGCCTCACGTCGAAATCATCATCAAAGATTACCACGGCGGTTGCGGTCGGCGGACGATCGCCATTCCGGATGAGCTGCGCGACCTGGTGGATTACTATCCGATGGCCGACAAGTCGCCCTTTTCGACGTTTCATCAGTACTATCACTTCGGTAAGTCCTTCGATGAGATCGAACGCGAGATCGCCGAGCTCGCTCCGCACATCGTCGGCATATCATCCTTGTTTACTCCGTATTATCGCGAAGCTCTCGAGGTCGCGGCCCGTGTCAAGAAAAACTCCCAAGCCATCGTCATCGTCGGCGGATCCCATGCTTCGGCCGCCCCGGAGTCGCTTCTCGCGTCGCCCGATGTCGATTACGTCATCGTCGGCGAAGGTGAAAAACCTTTTGTCGAACTGTTGCTCGCCTTGCTGAATCACACAGCGCTCGGTGCGGTTTCCAATCTCGCGTACCGCCGCGCCGGCGAGTTAGTGTTCAATCCAGTCGGGGAAAATTTTCCCATTGACGATTTGCCGCCGCCGGATTTAAGCGATTTTTCGCTGGACGCCTATCGACTGGACCGTAAGCCGATGACGTTTATGATCACCTCGCGCAGCTGTCCGCACAAGTGCTCGTTTTGCTCCGTGCACAGTACCTTTGGGACGAATTATCGTCGCCGCGCGCTGGCAAACGTGCTCGAAGAGATCGAGCTGCGCTATAGTCAAGGCTATCGAGTGATAGACTTCGAGGACGACAACCTCACTTACTACAAACAAACCTTCAAAGAACTCTGCCGCCGATTGATCGATCGATTTCCTCGTCGCGAGATGGAATTCGTCGCGATGAACGGCGTCAGCTATCTGAGCCTCGACGATGAATTACTCGAGTTGATGTATCGCGCGGGCTTTTCTCATCTGAACCTCGCGCTCGTCAGCTCTGACAAGAGTGTACGGGAGACGACCAAGCGGCCGCACACGCTGGAAGCTTATCTTCGTGTGGTGAACAAAGCCCACGCGCTCGGGTTTAAAATCGTTTCCTATCAAATCCTCGGCCTGCCGAACGAAACCCTGGAGAGCATGATTCAAACCCTGGCCTTCAATGCGCAGTTGCCCGTGCTGCTCGGCGCTTCGCCATTCTACCGTACGCCGAGCGCACCGATCGCTCGAGGTCTCGAGTTAAATGAGAGCGACTTCCTTCGAGCCCGCTTGACCGCGCTTGGAGTCGAGCACAACGATTTCTCACGTGACGACATCTATACCCTGTTCGTCATCACCCGTGTCGTCAACTTTCTCAAAGGACTGCCGATTCAATCGACGACAAACCTGAGCACCGTGACGGAAACTTGCAGTCAAGAATCCAGTGTATTCATCGGCCTGTCGTTATTGAAGCAGCTCCTCAGCACGGGAGTTTTGTGTTTTTGGACGACGAAAGGTCTCGTGGTGAACCGCAGGTTTCTCCCTGGAATTTTTTTCAAGCTCTTTTCCGACCTGCAATTCATCGGCTGCCTGAATGGCGGCAGAATTGTGATCGACCGACCGTAGGCTTCGCCAAGCCTCTAACTAAAATATCGCCACGTAGTATTCCGGAACTTTGCTCGACCAGGAAAATCAACCACAGTACCCGTTGCGTGTCCCGAGCTCCGACGCTCCGGTAAGTCCGTCATTCCCGCATGTTTTAGCGGGAATCCAGGCGGAATTCAGACTGGACCCCCCGATTAAAACATTCGGCGGGTGATGGTTTGGGGCGTGTTTATTCAAGCCAGCTTTATTTTCGAAGGACGTGACGAAGAATAGCAGGCTTCGTAGACACGCTCCGAGTGCATCTTGAATTTTGCCAACTGCAGCGAGCAGTGTGCGGATTTCTAAATTGTATAGGCTCCGAAAATTACAGAAGGAAATTTGACATCCTTGCAACACCTGTACTACCCTTCCGACCGCCGCCGATAAACGACGGCAGGAGGCAAAAATGAATTCGCTACGCGTTGGAACGCTCGTGTTCTGTGTCTTGATGGCTTCGGTGTCGCCAGGCTATACAGCCGAAACCAATCCGAATGCCGCCGCAGCACAAAAGGAAGGCAAACTCATCATCTATTCGTCCACGGACTCGGCCAGCGTCGAACCGATCTTGCAGGACTTCAAAGCGCTCTATCCATTCCTTCAAGTCGAGTACAACGATCTCAACACCACCGAGATTTATAACCGCTTTACCGCCGAATCCGCTTCCGGCGCCGGCACGGCTGATTTCATGTGGAGCTCGGCGATGGATCTGCAGATTCAGCTCGCCAGCAAGGGCAACGCGATGACCTATGCCTCACCGGAAAACAGCAGCCTTCCCAAATGGGCGATTTGGCAGAATCAGGCGTACGGCACCACGTTCGAACCAGTGAGCATCGCCTACAACAAAAGGTTGCTGCCCGCCGATGCGGTGCCGCAAAGCCATGCGGATCTGGTCAAGTTGCTGAAAGCGAAACCGGATGTCTACAAGGAAAAAATCGCGACCTTCGACCCGGAAAAGAGCGGCGTTGGGTTTCTAATGATGACCCAAGACGCAAAGGTCTTTCCGCAGTTCTGGGATCTCGCTAAGGGACTCGGCGCCACCGGGGCCAAGGTTTACACGAGTACCGGCGCCATGTTGGAGAAGGTTGGCTCCGGCGAGCATACATTGGCGTACAACATCATCGGCTCCTACGTGCTTTTGCGACAGAAAAAAGATGCTTCACTCGGCTATGTTCTTCCGAAAGATTACACCTTGGTATTTTCCCGCATCGCCTTTATTTCGAAAGGCGCGCGCAATCCCAATGCGGCGAAGCTCTTTCTCGATTATCTGCTCTCGAAGCGCGGCCAAACCGTTATGTCGGAAAAGTCGTTGGTCTATTCGATCCGCAATGACGTACCCGGACAGATTACCGCCGCAGGCTTGAACAAGGATCTCGGCAAGGCGATCAAACCGATCGAAGTGAATACGGATATTCTCGCCGGCCTCGAACAGACCAAACGTCTCGAGTTCATGAAACAGTGGAAGGAAGCCTTAAAAAGATAAATCCGTGAATCGAACTTTTCGTTCGTTCGCGGTTGTCACTGTCGCCCTGGTGGTTTTCGGACCGCTGGGACTGATCATTTATCAGAGCTTCCTGAGCGAAGCTTTT
>DATIEH010000255.1:0-10466 GCA_035455905.1 Binatia bacterium
CGTCAAAGATGCATTCAACGACTTGCTCGTGACTGGCAATCAAGCCGTGGTCAATCCCGCCGAGCACGGCACCAAAGCCGCGGCATATTATGTCTCCACGGTAAAACCAGGAGAGAGCATGACGATTCGCCTGCGGCTTTCGACGGCGGCGCCCTCCGGCGCGCAGATTCTCAATGGGACGTTCGATCAACAGATCGCCCAGCGGCGCGCGGAAGCGGATGAGTTTTACCAGACCATCATCTCCGAGAATCTCGCGACCGATCGCCAAAATGTCATGCGCCAGAGCCTTGGGGGGTTGTTGTGGAGCAAACAGGTTTACAATTACGATCTTAATCGCTGGCTCAAAGGCGATCCGGCCAGTCCGGAGCCGCCAAAACAGCGTCTAAATGGCCGCAACCACGAATGGCGCCATCTGTACAACTCGGATGTCATATCGATGCCGGACAAGTGGGAATATCCGTGGTACGCGGCCTGGGATCTGGCATTTCACTGTATCGCTTTGGCTCTCGTGGATGCCGAGTTCGCCAAGGAACAGCTGCTGCTGATGACGCGCGAGTGGTACATGCACCCGAACGGGCAGCTGCCAGCGTATGAGTGGGCATTCGGCGATGTTAATCCGCCGGTACACGCCTGGGCTGCGTGGCGCGTGTACAAAGTCGAGATGAAGCGGCAGGGCGATGGCGACCGCAACTTTCTTGAGCGAATTTTCCACAAGCTTCTGTTGAACTTCACCTGGTGGGTCAATCGCAAGGACACCGAAGGCCGCAACGTCTTTCAGGGCGGCTTTCTTGGCCTCGACAATATCGGCGTCTTCGATCGTAGCGCGCCATTACCCACCGGCGGTCACATCGAGCAGTCGGACGCCACCAGCTGGATGGGCATGTATTGTCTCAACATGCTGGCGATCGCGCTCGAATTGGCAAAAGAAAACTCAGCCTACGAGGACGTCGCCAGCAAATTTTTCGAGCACTTCGTTTATATCTGCGAAGCGATGAACAATCTCGGCGGGCAGAAAATCGAGTTGTGGGATCGCGAGGAGGGTTTTTACTACGACGTGCTGCACTACGACACTGGCAAAAGCATGCGGCTCAAGGTACGTTCGATGGTCGGGCTCATTCCACTCTTCGCCGTGGAGACCCTCGATCCCAACGTCGTCGAAAAACTCCCGGGCTTCAAGCGCCGCATGCAGTGGTTTATAGAAAACCGACCCGGCTTGAGCGAGCACATCGAGACCGAAGCCACTGACGATGGACCGCGGCGTTTTCTGTCACTTGTTAATCGGCACCGGCTGAAACGCGTATTAGGCTATATGCTCGATGAAAAAGAATTTCTGTCTCCATTCGGCATTCGCGCTCTGTCGCGTTACCATTCGGATCATCCTTATAGATTACCGGTCAACGGCACCGAATATCGAGTCGATTACGAGCCGGCGGAATCGAGCACGGGGCTCTTCGGCGGCAATTCCAATTGGCGTGGACCGATCTGGTTACCGGTCAATTACCTGCTCATCGAGTCGCTGCAAAAATTTCACTTTTTTTTGGGTGACAATTATAAAGTCGAATGCCCTACGGGTTCTGGCCAGTTGGCGAACCTTTGGGATGTGGCCGGCCAAATTTCTCAACGTCTGACGCGAATCTTTCTGCGTGACGACGCCGGCCGCCGGCCGGTCTTCGGCGGGACGGAAAAATTCCAGAGTGATGATCACTGGCGCGATCTCATCCCGTTCCACGAATATTTTCACGGCGACAACGGCGCCGGCATCGGTGCCAGCCATCAAACCGGCTGGACCTCCCTGATCGCGAAACTGATCCAGCAGTATGGGGAATAATTTTCCGCGCATCTTCGCCGACCCTTTCGTCATCTAACCGGCGTGATAGATTCATGCCTGGCCGCACCTTGCATTGTATCTCCAAGTTTTTTGATAGGGGGGAGTATGGACTTCGATTTAATCGTCATCGGCGGTGGAACCGCGGGACTGAGTGCGATGAAAACCGCGCATGCGCTAGGCGCCAAAATTGCCATTGTCGAAGAGGAAGACTTTGCCGGTACGTGCCTCAGAACCGGTTGAATTCCCAAAAAGGTGCTCGTGAGCACCATCGAGCTTTTCACTCGCGCTCGTCATGCGAAGGAGCTAGGCATCAACGGAACAGAAAATTTAACCTTCGACTGGCCGGCGGTAATCGCGCGTAAAGATGAGATCGTGAAAAGTTGGTCGATCGGCAAGAATGCCACCCCGGAGAAACTCGGGATTCCGGTGCTGCGCGGTCACGCGCGTTTTACCGCTCCCCATGAGATCGGCGTTAACGACAACACCTATTCGGCCGAGAAATTCATTATTGCCACAGGATCGAAACCCGGACGGCCGCCGATCTCGGGCGCCGAATACGGCATCACCAGCGACGAGCTGATCCATTTGAAGGAACAGCCGGCGCGCATGGTGGTTGTCGGCGGTGGCTTTATCGGGCTCGAATTCGGTTTTGCACTCGCTTGGGCCGGTACCAAAGTCACGATTTTGCAATCGGGGCCTGAAATCGCTCCTGCGCTTGATCAGGAGATTCGTTCCCTATTGCTGGAATCCGCCGCCAAAGCAGGCATTGTGGTCAAGACCAACGTGAAAGTAACGCGAATCGGCAGCGACAAAACCGTCGAAAGCGATATCGGCGGTCGCACAGAAAAATTTTCCGCCGATCAAGTGCTGCTGGCCACCGGAAGGCCGTCGAATGTTGCGCCGCTGAATCCCCATGCCGCGAAGATCGATCTCGACCATAGCGCGGTGAAAGTCAACGAATATCTGCAATCGGTAAGCGCGCCGCACATCTACGCTGTTGGCGATTCGGCCGGCAAACGCCAGCAGTCCCCAGTTGCCTGGTACGAAGGACCCATCGCGGCGCACAACGCAATCAAAGGTAACGAGCGTAAAATCGATTTCAGCGTGTTTCCGACTGCCATATTCACCATTCCCGCCGTCGGCCAAGTGGGACTCACCGAGATGGAAGCGCTCAACCGCGGCATCAAGGCAAAAACCACTAAACTGCCTTACGAGTACAATCCCGCCGCCGGGGTCCGCAACGAAACCGAAGGCATGGTCAAAGTGGTCTACGAGGAAGGAACTGAGCGCATTTTGGGCGTACACGTGATCGGCGCCCACGCCGAAGATACAATTCAGATTGCAGCGATGGCGATGAAGGGCGGTTTGAACAGATCAGAGGTTGGCGCCATGCATTATGTTTTTCCCACGTTCGGCGGCGCTATTTTTGATGCCATGGCAACGTAGCGTGGCAAGTCCGGGAGGTCTTGGGTTCGAAACACGTTCCCCGCATAATATTCCTCCCTTTGGTAAAGGAGGTCAGGAGGGATTTCTTCGATCCGTTGATGCATCATGTTCGTTACCACCGACGACCGCTCTAAAACACTGCTACTCGCACTCGCGCTCGGTGTCACGACGCTCGCGTTTATTGTCGCTAAAACCGGTCGCGATGCGCTTTTTTTTCAAGGCAGCGGCGGTTTGCTCCAACTGCCGCTGATCTATATCAACATCGGCGCCGCCTCTTTGCCGCTGGCGATCGTCTTTGTAAAAGCTATGAAGGTCTGGGGCGCGCGGCCGGCGCGACTTGGTGTGTTCACGCTTGCGGCCTCGCTCATGGTGCTGGCCTCGCCCTTTTTACAACCGGGAGATAGCAAGCTGCTTCTCGGGATCTTCGTGCTTATTCCAGCGATTTTCGCCCTAATGTTTGCGAGCCTGTGGCTGCTCGCCTCGGATATTTTCGACAAAACGGAAAAGAGCCAGGCCGCCCGCGCTTTCAGCAAAATCGGCGCAGCGACCCTTGCCGGCGGAATGAGCGGCGGGTTAATTTCCAAAGCGCTTGCGCCGCACTTCGATCCACAATGGATGATCTTCTTGGCGGGTATTGTTATTTTCGGCGCCATCGGGCTGATCCGGCATATCCATGGCGCCTTTCCAACCAACATCAGCGCGCAGCGCGACAACCCAAAAACCAAATTCGGTTTTCTCGCGCCCCTCAGCAACAAGTATGCTGTCACTCTGCTGCTGATTTCCATGACCGGCGCACTCGCCGGATTACTCATCGATTTTCAATTTTATGCCGCCGCCGCAAGCGCGAGCATGGGATCGAAAGGCAACGCCAACTTCTTCGCCAATTTTTATATCCTGCTCAACTTCAGCTCACTTTTATTGCAGCTTTTCGCCACTCCGAAAATTCAAGACAAAGTCGGCCTGCGCGGAGGCTTGATGGTGCTGCCGTTTGCACTCGTTGGCGGGGCAACTTTCGCCACTGCCGCCGCTACGGCGTTCAGCCGCTCCGTATTGCGCGTCACTGAAGGCGGCTTGAGATCTTCAGTGCACCGTTCCATTTGGGAGCAGGCTTTCATCCCGGTGGACTCGACCGAGCGCTCTTCGGTCAAAATCGCCGTCGACGGAATCGCCGCACGAATCGCCGAGGCGATCGGCGCCGTCGCCATTCTTGTTTGGCTCAAACAAGTCGTACCGGATGGCGTGATCAATATGTCGCTCGATACCCGATGGATCTCCTGGCTGCTGCTGGTTACCGTGGCGGTGTGGTTATTCGTCACTCGAAAACTGCGGGTACAGGTGAAATCAGAAGCGGCGAGCATCCACGCGATGTCGTCGGATGATGTCGACTGCGAAAGATTTCCCGATCAGTGCCCCTGCACCACCGAGCTCGGTAAAGGCGTATCATAACCGGCGCGGCGAAAGTGCCACTTTTTCCCCACTCCTAGTCCGTTTTATTGCGCAAAACGTGATCCGTGTCGCGACATCGGACATACTGGCATTCCGAGCCTCAGCGGAGAATCTAGCGGCTCACCGCAACGTTTCTTGCCGATCTGACATCTAAGTGATGTAATACCTTCATCTCAGGGCCACCCCTAACTCGTATGGCCGAAACTTCGGCAAAGCCGCCGCTCGCTGGTCGCCTGGTTTATCGTCATAACCGGATCACGCGTTTAACGCACTGGCTCAGCGCGTTGGCGCTGATGATCCTGTTCATGAGCGGCTTACAGATCTTCAATGCCCATCCCTATCTTTACTGGGGCAGCACGTCAGACCCGGACAAGGCGTTCTTTTCAATTGGCGCCAGCCAAAATGACGACGACGTAAGAGGCTTCATAAATTTTTACGGCCGGAAGCTCGACACCACGGGTTTTCTCGGAGTCCAGCCAGGCGTCTTCGGTCCGCAGGCGCGCGGGTTCCCAAGTTGGCTGACCGTTCCCGGCTATTATTCGCTCGCTGCGGCGCGCCGCTGGCATTTCTTTTTCGGCTGGTTGTTCGCGATGACCGGTGTGTTCTACCTGCTCTATAATCTTCCCGTTGGTCATGTTCGCAAATTCTTTTTTACCCCACACGACATTAAAAAGGTGCCTGCAATGGCTGCGTACTATCTCCATGTAAGAAAAACCTCGCCTCAGGAAGGCGAGTATAATCCGCTGCAAAAAATGGCCTATACCGGAGTGTTCGTCGTTCTAGCTCCGCTGATCTTGCTGAGCGGAATGGCGATGTCACCGCAATTGAATATTGCTTTTCACTGGCTGCCTGCGCTTTTCGGCGGCAGGCAATCGGCGCGCGCGATTCACTTCATTCTGGCGTTCGGGTTTTTGTTTTTTGCCCTAGGACACGTCTTCATGGTTCTTACCCAAGGCTTTCTCAATAACATGCGCTCCATGACGAGCGGGTGGTACAAAGAAAAGATCCCCGTTGTGATCGAAACTAGGCGCGCAGCATCATCGCCCCGAGGGACACCCGTTTCATCTGAGCAAGAGGCGGAGAAAAGCAATGAAACTGAATCCTAAGCTGTCGCGACGCAATTTGCTTATCGGCGTGCTTCAAGGCGCGAGCTTGGTTCTTTTGAGCGGCTGCGAAAAACTCTTCGACAGCCTCAGCCAGAACAAAAAGATTCAGTCGCTGCTGGAAATCGCCGAAAATGGGAGTCGGCGCGCGCAACGACTGGTTACCCCGCGCAATAAGCTGGCTAAGGAATTCGATGCCAAAGACATCTCGCCAAAATTTCGCGCCAATGGCAATCCGCCGCCGATCACGATGGAGTACACAACCGACGCGCAAAATCACTGGACGAAGTGGCGTCTCGAAGTTTCCGGTCTAATCAAACAACCGGCAAGCTTCTCCCTCGCCGATCTCAAATCCATGCCGTCGCGCACGCAGATCACGCGCCACGACTGCGTCGAGGGCTGGAGCGTGATCGGCAAGTGGAAAGGCGTGCGCCTCGAAGAGATTATCAATCGAGTTCAGCCCGGTACTGACGCCAAGTACGTCGTTTTTCGTTGCATGGACACCGACAGCGACGGTGCTAACTACTTCGAAAGTATCGATATGATCGATGCCGTCCATCCCCAGACGATTCTCGCCTACGAATTGAACGATCAGCCGCTGCCGATCGATAACGGCGCGCCGTTACGTCTGCGCGTCGAGAATCAACTCGGCTACAAGCACGCCAAATACATTCGTGCCCTCGAATTCGTCTCCAGCCTAAATAAAATCGGGCAGGGAAAAGGTGGTTATTGGGAAGATCAGGGCTATGAATGGTACGCAGGAATTTAAATCCCTCTGGCAACCTAAATAGCTTTGCGGCACTACGTAGCAGTGGCAACAGGACATCGCTTGCGCTATTCATAGCGGATGCGGATTTGCTCTTTACTCCCCGGCGCGACGGAAATCGCGTTTGCGCTCGGTCTTGGCGATCAAATCGTCGGCGTCACTCATGAGTGCGATTATCCGGCCGATGCAAAGCAAAAACCCGTCGTGGTGCAGAGTGCCATCGATAGCCATCGTCTTTCGGGCCAAGAGATCGATCGCAAAGTCGGGGAGCTTCTGGAAGCAGGCAAAGGACTCTACCTGATCGACGAAGAGGCGTTGCGGACAAGCGCGCCGAAACTCATTATAACCCAAGGTCTTTGCGATGTTTGCGCTCTCGACTACAACGAAGTTGTCAGAGCTGCGGCACGATTGACGGTTCAACCTGCCATCGTTTCTCTCAATCCACACTCGTTCGCCGACGTCATGGATGACGTCGTGCGCATCGGCGTTGCGACCAATTCTCAAGCGGCGGCGGCCACGTTCGTCAGCGGACTTCGGCAGCGCGTAGAGCAAATCGGGCTGGGCGAGCCCGACTATAGGCCTCGCGTAGTTTGCCTCGAATGGTTTGAGCCGCTCTACGTTGCGGGCCACTGGGTCCCTGAGATGGTGGCTCTTGCCGGGGGGCTTGACGTCCTTGGGCGTTACGGTGAGCCGTCGTTTAGAGTCGATTGGTCGAGCGTGCTCGATGCCCATCCCGAGATTATTTTGCTCATGCCGTGCGGTTTCGACGTGCGCCGGGCGATAAAGGAAGCAAACGCCCTGCGCGCACTTCCACACTGGGAAGAATTACCGGCCGTAAAACGCGGACGCGTCTATGCTCTGAACGGCAGCGCCTATTTCAGCCGCCCCGGACCGCGGTTGGTGAACGGGTTGGAAATTCTCGCGCGCATCATCCACCCGGAGACGGTCGCCTCGCCGATCCCTTCCGCGGACGCAGTCACAATCAACTGATATACAAATGCGCCAATACAGCTCGATGGTGGCGCGTCCAGGTTTGACCGCCGCCAAGCGCGAATGGTAGCGTCAGCAAAGCTTTTGCACGAGGAGCGTTCCACATGGGCAAAACAATTCTTATCACGGGTGGAGCTGGGGGCATCTGCTCCGATATCTGCCGCGGGCTCGCCGCTGACGGACTGAACGTCGTCGTGGCCGATTATGCGCATGACGCCGCCGAAAAGGTTGCCGCGGAAATCCGGGAAAACAAGGGCGATGCAATAGCTCTGAAAGTGGATGTCGGCGATCCCGCGAGCGTTGCCGAAATGATGAGCCGAGCAATCGCAAAATACCGTCAAATCGACTACGCGTTCTGCGGCGCCGGAGTTATGGACCGCGTGCCAGTGATTGAGATGCCGGAACAAGTCTGGGATCGCTTGATGCGAATCAATCTGAAGGGCGTTTTTCTTTGCGCGCAGGCGGCGGCAAAACACATGATTCCGCGCAAGGAAGGGCGAATTTTAAGCATCGCTTCCGGCCGCGGTGTTGCTGGCGCACCCCGATCGGCTCATTACGCCGCGTCCAAGGCTGGCGTCATCGCCTTTACGAAATCATTGGCCGTCGAATTGGCCCCAGACAATATCACGGTTAATTGTGTTTGCCCCGGAGCGACAGATACGCCGATGTCTAGGATCGGTTTTACTCCGGAACAGTTCAAAAAACGTGAAGATATCCCGCCCTTGATGGACGGCCTCACCCATAAATTCGAAATCGTCGGGTTGGTGCGCTACCTGCTTTCGGATGCGACGAAATTCGTCACGGGTCAGACTTTCTTCCTGCGCACTCCGAAATAAGCACGCCACCGCATTCTTGTATTAGTCATCGGGCCGGAGGGGTATCGGCGTACTGCGGCTCACCCACCCGACCATGTGAACCAAGCCTGAGCACAGCCGAAAGGGCTCCACCCTTCCTACTAATTACGAATTGTCTAGTTGATCAGGCCCGTGGTGCTATCGAAGGTGAAACTTGGCTGGGTGCCATTCGGCGTTGCCGCGTTCAGGGTGAAGCTCGATGGCGAGCTCACATTGATTGTCAACGTTACGCCATTGGTATTCCTGTAGCCGACCAGTCGTAACGCGTTGACCGATGCCGGATAGTCAAGAAATTCGCCGTAGTAGCTTTCCATTGCCAGCGCCGCATTCTTGAGATCGGAGCGCATTGCCGCGTCCGTTGCCCGGCTGCGATAAAGCGAGAACTGCTGAAGCGCGATCGCCACGAGGACGCCCAAGACCGCGACCACGACAATGAGCTCGAGCAGAGTGAAGCCTTGCTCGCCCATGGCTGTTTTTCGGTGTGTAGTACCCATCGACAAGAACGTAACCCTGTTTTATACCAAAAAATCGACAAAATGGCGAGAAAAAATCCAAACGCGGGGGTCCAAGCCCTTATTTGGGATGGGTCAAAGTGATTGAATCGCTGTCCGTTTTGGCGGTTACGTACCGAACATCGGCATGCGTGCTTCCGCGCCGCGCCGGCCGCACTCCGACAAAAAGATTCTATGGATCTCCGGGTTCTGATCCTCGTATTCGATTTGCGCGCCGCCTTTTTTGACGTCTTCTCCCGTATCCTTGAGGTCTTCCACGTTAAATTTGAATCCCCACGGCTTGAGCGCAAGATACCGTGCGGGCTCAGGTCCGGGATTGAAATGCTGATGCCACCACTGCATCGGCGGTACAAACATGCTCATGCGGCCCCATTCGACGCGACGCTTGTTGTCGTATTCGCCTTCAGGCCAAAGGTAGGAATATCCCGCGCCGGTCAACATGACGATATGAGCGCCGGCCCCATGGCGATGCGCTTTTTTATACTTACCGACAGGAAATTCCGACAGGTGAGCGCTCATAGTATTGTCGACGAACTCGAACAGCGTGGTGCGATTGTCCCCGCCCCGTTCTTTGTAATCTTTGGGTTGAAAGCCCCACAAATCCGCGATGAAATTTGATTCCCAGACACGCCCTCTTTTCACTTCGGGGATGTAGCGCCCGCCCTTGCCCCATTCATCGGCGCCGCCGCTATAACGATCGGAAAAAATGAAATTGTTGTTGAAGATGTAGTCGAGATTGCGGTACCGGTTGACGATCACCGGCGCGTCCGTCAAAGAGATCATCCGCACAGGTGCATTACCTTGGGCGTTGAAATGCTGGTGCCATGTATTGAGGGGTGTCGAAAACAGACTGCCTCTCTGCCATTCGAGCGTGTGTTTTTTGCCCCCTTCGTTCCAGATCGTCGTTGCGCCTTGGCCCTCGAGAATGAAAATCGCTTTTTCGTACATATGGCGTATCGGTTTGAGCTGACCGCCCGGCGCGATTTCCTCGATCATGATATCGCAAGTGCCGCCCGAGCCATCCATATTGACGAAGCCGGCCTTGCCGCCGGTGCGAGCCCAGTCGCCGAGCTCCAATTTGAGGAGATCGGGAATGATGAAGTCCTTGTAGACCGGTATCCCTTCCCATTCCTGGTAAATCTCGTAAGGACTCTTAGGCGAAAAAGCCGCTGCTTCGTTCAGATTCAAGTTCTTCGTCATTTCCCGGTCCTCCTTCTGCCGATCATGTTATCCTGAGCCAGACCGAACAAGATTAGTTGATTTGTTCCATGTAATAACCGAGCGCGCCCCGGTACGCGCGATCGATGGCCATCGATTCTCGCGCGCCCTTTAGAACCAACTCGCAGTCTTCTGGGGTCTTTACATAGCGTTCGAACATTCCCGAAATATTTTCCGAGTGATCGGTATCGGCGACGACATGCACGTCGAGGGAAATCATCCTTTTCAAATTGATGCCCAATTCGTTTTCGAATTTTTTGCCGACCCGGTAAGACATGCCCCCACCCTTGACGATTTTGCCAT
>DATIEH010000256.1:0-2486 GCA_035455905.1 Binatia bacterium
GCGGCACCGACTCCCGAGCTGCGCGCGTATTTTGAGCCGGTGAAGCCGATGGGATTGGTAAACGTGAAGTTGGAGGATTTCTTAGGCTAGACGGTTGGAGTCTGGTGTCTAGCCGGCTAGACTCTAAACGATAGACCACGAGTTAAAGATGAAAGTTGTTGTTCGCGGTTTGACCAAGGTTTACACCACCAATCAGGGCGATCTACGGGCTATCGGCGGGATCAATCTCGATGTGCGCGATCGGGAGTTTTTCGGGATCATCGGTCCAACCGGATGCGGCAAGACGACGCTGTTGCAGATCATCGGCCGGCTGGAGCCGCCGAGCACCGGCACAGTGGAATTTGTCGGCGAGCAACATGCGAAATCGCCAGTATCGATGGTGTTCCAGGATTCCGCGCTGATGCCTTGGCGCACGGTTGAAGAAAACGTCCCGCTCGGCGCGGAGTTCCGCAAAGAACAACCGTCGGTGCTAAAAAGGATCGGCCAAGTTTTCTTGGAAATCGTGCGCCTGGCGGACTTCGCCGGTGCGCGACCGCACGAGCTCTCCGGCGGCATGAAACAAAAGGTCGCTATCGCGCGGGCCTTGGCCAATGATCCGGAAGTCGTGCTTATGGACGAGCCCTTCGCGAACCTCGACGCGCAAACCCGTCTGGTGATGCGCGAAGAGCTTCTGCGGATCTGGGAACGCGACAAGAAAACCGTCATTCTCGTCACTCACAATTTGGAAGAAGCCGTGATGCTCTGCGACCGGATCGCGGTCATGAGCTCCAGGCCGGGACTCATCAAAGAGGTTGTGACGGTGGACATTCCGAGGCCGCGCACCATGAAAAGCATGCGCGATCCGGACTTTTCGTTGTGCATGGAAAAGATCTGGAACCTGCTGCGCTACGACGTCGATGCCGCACTGCAGAGTAACCGAGTATAGCCTTTACGACTAGCAACGATTTCTTTTTAGGATCTCGATGAAACTGCTCGAGTCCGGGTCGCGCTATCGGCACCTTTCCCGAATCACGGTTGTCGCACTTCGGTGGAAATATCAGAATTGGCAACTCGATTTGTCTTTGGCGGCCCTGATCCCTTGCTTTTCGCTTGTGACAATCTACATTCAAACGACAGATGAAGTTAGGAGGCGCGGTTTATGAGAGCTTTACCGGGGTTCTACCAAACATCTTTGCTGGCGATCGTTGTATCGTTTGGCGGTTGTGCTGCGAGCAGTAGCGCTCCGGATTATTCCGCGGCGGTCAAAAATCCGGATAGACCCCAGGCGGAAGTCGAGCTCGACGCGGCGCGCAAACCTCAGGAGGTGCTGGCTTTTTATGGCGTGAAGAGCGGCGACAAAGTCGCGGATATTTGGGCGGGTCGCGGCTACTACACCGCCATACTCTCCACCGTGGTAGGACCGCAAGGAATTGTTTACACCGTAAATCCGAATTCCCGGGATGAAATCAATCAACGCTGGAAGTCCCCCAAGTATGCCAACGTCAAGATCGCCGACGCACCGTTTGACCAACTCGCGCTCCCACAAGATGGCTCGCTCGATCTCGTTCTCATCCACCTCAATTATCATGATGTCGCGCCAGAAACGCGCGCGCCGATGAATAAACGAATTTTCGCGGCGCTCAAGCGCGGCGGCATCTATGCAATCGTGGATCATTCCGCGAAGGACGGTACGGGCAATGAAGCCAACAAGACGCTCCATCGCATCGATAAAGCTCAGGTGATCAAGGAAGTAAGCGCCGCAGGTTTCAAGCTCGAGAAAGAAGGCAATATGCTGCGCAAGCCCGAAGACACGCGCGATTTCAACGTGAACAAAGAGCGCAACAAAGACGATCGTTTCGTGCTGGCGTTTCAGAAGCCGTAGCGGTTTTTGTTCACTGGCGAAGGAGTTCTTGCATGCAGGTAACCAAAGGCTTTCGACACCATCGGATCGCGGCGCCGCTCATTCTATTGCTAACGGCCGGCTGCGCGGCGACTTCTACAGAGAACTACAGCGAGATACTGACGAGCGCCACGCGGCCGGACGCTGAAAAAGCGCTCGATGCCGTCCGCAAACCCAACGAGGTGATGGCTTTTTATGGCGTGAAAAAGGGCGACAAGGTCGCCGACATCTTCGCCAGCCGCGGCTACTACACGGCGATTCTTTCCCAGCTCGTCGGACCGCAAGGACTCGTTTATTCGGCCAATCCGGCGCCCCGGGCGGAACTGCACGAGCGCGTCAAGCAGCCGAGCATGGCCAACGTCCGCGTGATCGATGGCCCGTTTGATAAGCTAGCGCTGCCGCAGGATGGATCGCTCGATTTCGTGCTGCTTCATCTGGACTACCATGAAATTGCCTCTGAGGTGCGCGGTCCCATGAACCAGCGAATCTTTGGCGCGCTTAAACGGGGCGGCTGTTACGGTGTCGTTGACCATTCGGCCAAAGAAGGGACCGGCGATACGGTTGCGAAAACGCTTCACCGCATGGACAAGACCCTCGTCATCAAAGA
>DATIEH010000257.1:0-4323 GCA_035455905.1 Binatia bacterium
CGGAGGAAAAAGAAAAAGGAGAAATTCATCGCTTTGTAGCGATCGGCGCCAGCAGAGCAAGCGCCGAATTGGTCATTACACGAATGATCAGCCAGTTGGCCGATCTAAAACTCGCTGACCACGATCCGACAACGATACAGATCAGAGCCGTCACGTGGGTGAACCGATCGGCCGCGCTGGATGATCTAGGCCATATTCGTCGAGCAAAAGAGCCTCTTGCGAACAGCGATATCCCTGCCGCCCCGGACTTGGTCCAATGAGGCAGGACTGGGTCGGGTCTGGCGCGCTTGAAAGCCAGCGCGGGCTCGGCTTATCTTCGCCATCATGGCTGAGAAGAAAACCACATTTGGTCTGACGTTGTCGAATCGGGCGTTGGTGACGCGCGGAACCCCGCCCAAAGATTTGATCGACATGGCGGTCGCCGCCGAAGAGAGTGGCGCCGTAGATACGATCTGGGTCGGCGACAGTATATTGAGCAAGCCGCGGCTTGAATGCATTCCTCTGCTGGGCGCGATTGCTGGGCGCACTTCGCGCGTAAAGTTGGGTGTGGCGTGCATGGCCACAATTGCACAGCGAAATCCCGTACTGCTCGCGTTGCAGTGGGCGAGCCTCGATGTGCTGTCGGGTGGACGCGCATGGTTGGCGGCGTGCATGGGCTATCCGGCGAACCAGCATCCCATGGCAGCCAAGGAACTCGAAGTCATGGGCGTAACGAGCAAAGAACGTCCGGGGCGAATGGAAGAAATGATCCAGGCCCTGAGGCTCCTCTGGTCGGAGGAACACGCCAGCTTTCAGGGCAAATATCATTCCTTTGACGACGTAAATCTGTTGCCCAAGCCGTTGCAACGGCCCTGTCCGATTTACATCGCCGGTACGCCGCGCCCGGCGCAGATCGGTGAACCTGGCGTCGACCGTGCTTTGCGCCGCATCGCTCGTTACGCCGACGGCTGGATGAGCAATCAGATCGAGCTCTCGATGTTGCGAGATCATAAAGCCAGACTGCGCGAACTGCTGGTTGAGGAGGGGCGTGATCCGGACGCCTTCAAAACGGTTCTGTACTACGGTGTGTGCGTGAATGATGATCGCGAGCAGGCGTTTCGAGAAGCCAAAGCTTTTCTCGATGCCTATTATCAAAAGGATTTCACTCGCCAAGGTGTCGAGATCTGGACCGGCTGTGGGCCGGTGGAACACTGCGTCGCTTGTGTAAAAGAATTCATCGACGCGGGCGTCGATCACGTGGCGATCCGCCCCATCGGGGCAGATCTAAATGCTCAGTTCCGGACTTATCTTGAAGAAATTCTTCCCGCTTTGACGACAGCGACCGAAGCTTAGCTGTAATCAGAAAAATTTTCATACGCACTGATGCGCCGCATTGCCAACTATTATGATTTCGGAACAGGGGACGAAGCTCCTTATGGCGGAGCCGGCGGTGCGCGATTCTGTTGCCGATGCTTTCGCTCATATGAAATTCATTGGGCACACCCCAGCGTCGACGGCTTTGGTTTGAGAAAGCTGGCATCGGAGAAAAGCGCGACGAGGGAGTTATTGCACTGAACAACGAGAGTGACTGTTCAGCATTCGTGAGCGCTTGCCGGCAGGTTCGTTATTGGGATCGTCGCACGGATTAGGGTCGCAATGCGCAGTTTCGACGAGCCGGAAGGAATTTCCCGTTCTGAGCGTCGGCAGACGCGCCGATTATCACTAGCGGCGCCTGGGCGGCAGCGGACGCGAAGCCGGGTTGGGTCGTGGTTGCCTGATGACTGGCGTAGATTGTATGGGTATTCCCGCGATAAAGCAGCACGGCTGGTAAAACGATGGATACACCGGGTATCCCGGATACTGCTGTAAATAGAGCTGGTAGTGCATTACATGCAGGTCATAATAGGGATCATATTGCTGCGGATAGGGATAGGGTTGATATTGAACACCGTCCCAATATGGGGTGTAGGGATGCGGCTGATACATCTGCGCCGTTGCTTCGTGATTCCCCAGGAGCAATACACTCATTAAGCCAACCGCCATTACTATTGCCTTCATTTGATAATCCCCCAAATCCATTAGACGCATCGAGGGGCGAAAAGCAACAAAAAGGGAAAAAATTTGCTCAACTAGGTATCCGAGTAGTGGCCAGCGTTAATATTTGGGCCTGCTATCGCAGCAATGGTGAGAAAAGGCAGTAGGGATGGGGATCAATACTGATCGTTCAAAAAACTCAGCATTTCAAAGCGCTCACGGCCGATAAATCTCCCCTCGATTCTGACATGATCACCCGATCGAAGCTTTTGAAAAAGCTCTCGATCAGAGTCTCGGACGTATTCTGATAATGCCACGGAAATCATCTTATTCGGTGAGTTTTCGAGCTCGAACGAGTCGTCGCGTCGATTTACGCGTTGTACTGTTCCGGACAACGTTTCAATATGCGGCGCGGGCATTGTCTCTTCCCGTAGTCCGCGATCGGCGCGTGCCGCTACTTGAAGGCGGATCAAGTCCACATATGATTCGCCGCGCGCGTCGCGCTTTATCTGCATGGCGACGACATCGTCCGGCGCGAGTCGCGTAATCGGAAATTCGCGGCCGCGGTCAAAGACCTGCGCATCGTCGGTAAAGGCCACACTGCTACGCTCGCCACTGTTCGAACGCAAATACAGCCGATGCGCGCCAACATCCACGCGCTCAACGGCGCCGATTACATCCGGCTCAGTTTCCGGCAAGGTTGGGCGCGGAAAGAGCGCGATCTGTTCCATGCAACCGGGGGCGCCCGCGAGGAGCGTCCCCAGCGCCAGGATCAGCACCGCATTCTGCGTCGGGTTCATTAGTGTGGTTAGTAAATGATCGAACCCTTCTCAATCTGCGCTTTACGTTCTTCGTATTCTCGGCGTGAGATTCTCTCGTTTCGGTAATCGTCCTCAAGTTTGTCCATCTGGTGATGCGCGTTTATTTCGTAACCCGCGCCGGTCGCCAACGTTCCTACCGCTGCGCCGCCAAGAAATGCACAACCACTTTGACTGAGCCCAAACCCAAGTGCTATGGCCAAAATCGCCTTTTTCATGTTTAACCTCCTGCGGTTACCTAGTCGTACAAGACACCGATTGAGCAACGTTTATACCAGATAGAGGCTAAGACATTTTCTGGTATTTGAAACAAATTTCGCGGAAGCTGCGCGCAGGACATCAGTAAATTTCATACAAATAGGCAGGGTTTCCACCTCTTGGACAGATCTACATTGACAGCTATTTCTCACCGGAACTTCTTTGTAGAGTTATATTAGCTGACTTGAGCGAGATCACAGTGCACGCAGTCCTCAACTCTGCGCGCACATGTTGCTCAAGCTGAGCAATTTTTATGGTGGAGATAAACAAACGCTATAAACGCTCATCCATCGGGATCGCTTTTTGTGTGGACGCAAAAGAACAATCCAGTTTAAGCCAAATAAAATTCTGAAAATCTTCACGGGCTATCGAATTTGCATCGTGAGGTGAGGCGCAACATGACACGACACCGGCTTCTGGTTTATGCAGCGGTATTTGTATCGTCAATTTTCCTCGTGGGGTCGTGCGCGTTCATCCTTGACACGATCCGGACCGGCGGCGAGAAAGAGCTCAAACCCGCCCCGCCGCCCAGCTCCAGATCGGGCCCGCGCATGATCATCTTTGCACTCGACGGCACCACGCCGGCGCAATTAATGGAGGCTATTCAATCGGGAAATGCACCGAATCTCGCGGGCCTACTCGGCAAAGAACGGGGTCGAGGCTTGTTCGAACACGGCTATGCCGCGCCAAAGGCGTTGAGTATCCTGCCGTCGAGCACCATAGCTGCATGGTCGGCGATCTTCACCGGTACTGCCCCGGCGCGTAACGGCGTGGTCGGTGACGAATGGTTCGAGCGCGAAAGCGCAACCTTCCTTGCGCCCGTGCCGGTCTCGGCCCTCGATACCGCGGACGTGAGCAAGGTCGTGAGCGACGACCTGATCGGCAAGGAGCTGCAAACTCCGACGCTCTACGAGTTGATCAAAAAGAACATCAATGTATCGATGCTTTCGGTGCACCGCGGCGCGACGCTCTATACCACCGTGTCGCCCGCGTCATTGACGGACTTTCTTGGGTTTCTTATCAAGGGCGCCTTGAAAGGGATCGATGCGGAGAAGTCGATTGCCGCCGCTCTCGATTTGAGCGCCACGCAAAAATTGATCGAAGCGATCGAAACGAAAGGCGTCTCCGACCTTCAGGTTGTCTACTTTCCCGGCGTCGATATTTTCACTCACGTAGCGGAAGATCCACTCGCGAGTCAGGTTCGCTACTTGCAGTTCGTGACCGATAAGCGCAT
>DATIEH010000258.1:0-3180 GCA_035455905.1 Binatia bacterium
AACGGACGTAGCGCAACAGAGAACGCTCATCTACGTCAGCATAGGCGTAGACCGGGTTCATTGAGACGATCGTAGTCAGCGGTTTTTCAATTTGAGGAGAAACCAGATTGCCCACGGTGATATTGGCGAGACTCGCGTGGCCATCGATTGGCGAAGTGATCCTGCAAAATTCCAGGTCAAGTTTGGCACTTTCCAGCGCGGCGCGAGCGGTCAGCAGCGCGCCTTGGGCCTTCAGGAAGGAGGCGCTGGCTTTGTCAAAGTCTCCGGCGGATGTCGCCCCCCTTTCGCGAAGCTGTTTGGCCCGATCGTACTCCGCGGTCGCCAGTTTCAGCGAAGCCTCGGTCTGGTCGTATTCGCCCTGAGCGCGATCTTGGTCCGCCTGATAGGGCCGGGGATCGATGACGAACAACACCTGTCCCTTCTTGACCATATCGCCGTCCTCGAACTTCACTTCCGTGAGATAGCCGCTGACTTTCGGGCGAACCTCAACCGTGCCCATGGGCGCGAGACGACCGGTGTATTCGTCCCAATCTTTCACCTCACGCTGTTCGGCCGAGGTCACCGTAACTATTGGGGGCGGCAGCTCGACTGCTTTTTTTTCTTCTCCGCAACCGGCAAGTACCATCACCGCCAAAATTCCCAAAAGAACGGTCGTTTTTAAAAGGTATTCCCGAAAAGAGGGGCCGTAGGCACGGGAAACCAGGAGCGACTGCATCCAGCCATATGGGAGCGAACACAGAAAAACATTCAAGAGGCTAAACAAGAAATCTCGGTCCGCGGCGCGAGCGGTTCCCGTAATCGCCGGGGACCGAACGGGTAGCCCAGGTGTGGTCCTTCGGTAAAGCGTTTGCGCCAAGCCTAGGCCGCCAATCCCGAAGGCCACCCGCTATGGCGCGCGGGTTATGGAAGGCCCCTCGAAACCTCGTATGGTGTCATACGGCACTTCCTCGGCTTCTCGAAGCAGTGCTTCCAAGTCGAGTGGACGTGTGAACATTACGAGCTCGCCATCCGACGTGCGTGGCCATGATTCGCGAGGTTTATCCCAATAAAGCTCCAGCCCGTTTTTATCTGGATCGCGAAGGTAGAGCGCTTCACTTACCCCGTGATCGCTCGCGCCATCCAATCGAATGCCAGCTTTCATCAAGCGGCGTAGTGCATTGGCTAGTGCTACACGCGACGGATAAAGGATGCCGACGTGAAACAGTCCAGTAGTTCCAACGGGCGGTGGCGAACCATGGCGACTTTCCCAAGTATTGAGTCCGACATGATGGTGGTAACCGCCCGCGGATACAAAAGCTGCCTCGGCGCCCATCCGCTGAGTCAATTGAAAGCCGAGTACACCGCAATAGAAGCTGAGCGAACGCTCTAGATCCGCGACCTTTAGGTGAACATGGCCGATGCAAACTTGCGGATCAATCGCATCGTTCATCATGAATGGAGTTCGGCCACTAGCCTTGACCATTCTTATGCGCCTAATACCACCTTAGCGCAAATTGCCGCTGCCGAGGTAACGACTAGTTCACCTTATTTTCTTCAATACCGTGACGTTAGCGATAGGCATGGCGGTTAGCAGCTATGCCCATTTTAGGGGCGATCCATCTCACGAATGTAGCCAAGCCCCAGCCGACAAGGCTGATGCTCAGAATTACGCTTAGAGAAATGAGAGTTGAGTTCATTTATTAGTACCTTGGGTTACGTTTCAAAGTTGGATGCGTTTATTTGCTCTCTTGTGCGTTCTTCATCCTGGCGCGAGGTTGAGTTGCGCCATCCAACGAACAGGCGATAGACGGTATAGGTCACTGCAGCGGCGACGCTCCCGATCAGGAGATAATCCATTATGGTCATGTTCTAAGTTATCTCCGGGGCGACTGAGGGCTAAGATTCATAATTAATCGTTCCGATAGCTTTTCGGTATACTTCGCGCGACGCGATTTTCCCACGTCCGGCATTAAGGACGAGGCCCTGAACCGCAACCTGCCAGCGCGACGAGTGCGTTTCTCGAACCGTGTTTTCCGCTTGCGCGACAAACGCGCAAGCCGCGCGACAAGCTGGTTGATTGCAGCGTAGAAGTTTTTGTGTACCGCATTGCCGTGGACATCGCGTCCCGGCAAAGCCAGCCGCGCACTTACGGAAAATAGCCCGTTCGCACCGGATTTTTCGCGCAGCACAACTTCCGCGCTTAAAATGTCGCCGGCAAAGCGCGGCAGGCGCGAGATTTTTTTTTCGATGAACTTTCGCAGCGCGAAGCTGAGGTCGATGCCATGAGGCGTGATGTGGATGGGTAGATCATTCATATTAAGATTGTTTTGTTAATTCATTGAAGGGCTGTATCTGCGAGATTCTTGTGTTCAGCGCCCGTGAGGATGCGCGGCTCGGACAGCCGCCACCTGTTCGGTTCGACGGGCCTGGATAACAATCGGTTTAACATTCCAGTGATCAGGCCAGGAGTCTGGCGCTCCGAGCCGGCCCATTAGAAATTCGACTAAAGCCGAATCAATTCGAAAATGATGGGACATGTTCGTCGTTTCCATGCCCTGAAACTCACGCGAACACTTCGGTTCGACTAAGACTGAGATTCGATTAAAGCGATAGCTTTCTGCTATCTAAGTCGCGAGCTATTTGCTCTCTAAAAGTTAGACCTCTACGGCGAAGCGCGTTCGCTTCCGGAGAGCCGCTGAAGCCAATCTTGCCGAAAAAGCAGCCCATATTGAGTGCCACCCAGGACTTGGATTTGATGCTATCGATAGGTTTGGGTTATGGGTTCGGGTATGGAGTGGCTGAATTTTCATCATTTGCGCTATTTCTGGATGGTCGCGCGTAAGGGTGGCGTGCGCAGGGCGGCGGAAGAATTGCATGTCTCGCAGCCGTCGATCAGCGCACAGTTGCATCTCCTTGAAGAGTCACTTGGTCAAAAACTGTTTCGCCGTCGCGGTCGCAATCTCGTGCTGACAGACGCCGGCCAGCTCGTGCTCAACTACGCCGAGGAGATTTTCTCGGCCGGCCGCGAGTTGATGAATGCGGTCAAGCAGCGACCGGGCAAGCATCCGATCCGGCTGAATATTGGACTAACCGACGCTTTTCCAAAATTGATTACGTTTGAAATTCTTCGGGCCGCTTTTCGATCCGACGAGGCCGTCCACGTGATCTGCCGGGAAGGCGAGATTGGTCCGCTGGTTAATC
>DATIEH010000259.1:0-2608 GCA_035455905.1 Binatia bacterium
TCCTTCAGGACCGGAAGACGATACTGGAACGGATCGGCATTCATGATCTGGCCGTCTGCATAAACGATTTCTTCGAAAAGCGCATGGCCGAATCCCATGACGGCGCCGCCGAGCAGCTGAGCCACCGCAGACTTATAGTGCAGTATCTCGCCCGCATCGACAGCGACAGCGTATTGTAGCACTTGAAATTCTCCAGTGTCTGGGTCGACTTCAACTTCGGCAACGGCAGCGCTGGGCGCCCAGTGGTCCATACCGGCAAACGCCGATGAATCCACCTGCACGGCCGGCGCTCGATAGGCGCCCATGCTTCGATCGTCGCCTCGGGTCCGAGGAGACTGACGATCTCGGCAAATGAAAAACTCCGCTCCGCGCGGCAGACGTGACCCTGGATGATGCTCCATTCTTCGGGCTTGCCGCCCGCCGGATCTCCTTGAGCGCCTCAGCGAGAAAGCTTTGATCGATGTACTTTTCAGGAACGGTGGCTGGCTTCGGCGGATTGGTTTCATTATAGACAGCGATAATCGTCTTCATGCCCGCTATGTTGATATTGTGTAAAACTCGTAAAATCAATTGTTGGGAGGAATCTCCGATAGAGATTGCTTCAAGACATAGCGCTGGATTTTTCCTGCGCCGGTCATGGGCCATTCAGTAATAAACTTCACGCGACGCGGGACTTTAAAGCTAGCCAGGTGCTCGCGGCAAAAACCGATGATCTCGGCTTCGCTCGCTCGCTGTCCAGACTTCAGTTCGACAAATACCGCGACAACTTCCGCCAAACGGGCATCGGCCATGCCGATTGCTATCGCTTGCTTTACCGCGTCGTGCTTGAGCAAAACCGACTCGATCTCCGCCGCGGCAACATTCTCGCCGCCGACGCGGATCATCTCTTTGATTCGGCCGACCAGCCTGAGATAACCGTCCTCGCCGATCACGCCGAGATCGCCGCTCCGAAACCAGCCCTGGTCGTCCAACGCTTCAGCGGTTTGTTCCGGATCGTCGAAATATCCTTTGGTGATGCACCAACCGCGAAAACAGACTTCACCCGGCTGTCCTGCAGGTAAAAACTCTTTCCCGCTCGGCTGCCGAATCGCCAGCTCCACTCCCGGCATCGGCCGGCCCACGGTAGTCATTCTGATCTCCAACGAATCATCCAGCGCGCACGCGGTGCCGCCGATATGCGTTTCGGTGAGGCCGTAAGGACTGATAAGTCTCTTAATGCCCATTTCATCGTAAACCCGTTTGAACACCTCAGCGCCAGCGAAAATCATACCCTTTTCGAGAACCAAGTTTCTCGATTTGAGATCGGGGTGGTTCAGGTACTCGATGTAATGCGGCTGGTGGCCCATCAAGACGTTGCACTGATGGCGTTCCATCAACTCCAACGCTTGACCTGCATCGAAATAGGGCTGCACGATCATCCGGCAACCTGAGAGGATTGGCGTCAGCATCACCTGGATCGAGCCGCCGACGTGAAAGAACGGCTGCGGGCTGAAAAAGCGATCGGCCTCGCTGAGCCGCAAAATTTCACAGCCACACAAAGCGCCGCGCACGATCGCGCTCTGGTACAACATCGCCGCTTTTGGCACAGCGGTGGTGCCGGAAGTGAACTGAAACATCGCGATATCGTCGCCGGTCACTTCGTTCGCGGCTTGCAGTAATTCTTTTTCGGACACCGCTTTGCCTGCCTCGATCAGCTCATTCAAGCCTAGACAACCATCGATGCGCCGATCCGAAGCGACAATTAGCGTGCGCAGAAACGGAAGTGTTTCGTTGGGCAAATTGCCGGCGAACACATCCAAAAAAAGTTCTTTAAGCAAACTCAAGAAGTCTTTGTTCGGTTCTTCTTTGAAAATCAGCAAAGAGGCTTTGGACTTGTTCAGCACATATTTGATCTCGTCGGGACGATAGCGGGTATTGACCGGCACCATGATCGCGCCAATGCGGGCGAGCGCAAAATAAGCAAACGCCCATTCGGCGTACCCCGCCATCCAGATCGCGACTTTGTCGCCCTTCTTTACTCCCAATCGAAGAAACCCGCGCGCGAGCAGATCGGCGGTTTGCTTGAGGCGATTGTAGGTGAGTTCCCCGCTCGCGAAGAGATACCCAACCTGATCGCCGTATCGCTCGACGGCTGCGTCTAGCGCTGCGCCGATTGTTTTGCCGGCCAGGTCGTCACTTTCCATAAATTCCCATTTCAGATTTGAACTTGGAACCTTGAACTTTGAACGGCAATCTTGGTTAGCTTATTTTCCCGCTCCGGATTTCGGCCAGCGAATACGGCTCTGTTTGAGCCCGAGACCCGCGAGCAGCCCGGCGATGCGAATCGGCGCACCGAATCCTTCGACGACGGGAACACCTAATTGCTCTTGCAGCCATTTGGGATCGATATGAACCGGGCATTGACTGATGCCCATGGGGATGATCACCTCCGCGCCCGCACTGATCAACCGCTTCGCTTCGCTGACGAAGTTCGCTATCACTTCCTCGCGATGCGCGGTCAGGTCGGGCAGATCGAAGCCGCTGACACCAAACCCAACAATTCGCTCTTCCAAGCCGTAGCGGCGCACGATCGCGCGATTAAACGCGAGCAGTTTTTCATGATAGATGA